>JAKAEN010000069.1 GCA_021818355.1 Actinomycetes bacterium
CGAGGACTTCCGCGAGAATCGGATCTCCATCTTCAGCTCCCTCACCAAGCTTCGTCAGCTGAGCATCGACCCCTCGCTGGTCGATCCGCAGGCCTACTCGGGCATTGCCTCCGCGAAGCTCGACTTCCTCATCGAGAGCCTGGAGGAGATAACCGCCGAGGGTCATCGCGCGCTGGTGTTCAGCCAGTTCACCAGTTTTCTCGGCAAGATCCGCGAAATACTCGAGCTGCGCGGAATGCGCCACCTCTATCTCGACGGAGGAACCCGGCAGCGCGGGAAGCTTCTCGAGGAGTTCGCAACCGGGGAGATCCCGGTCTTTCTGATCAGCTTGAAAGCGGGGGGCTTCGGCCTCAACCTGACCGCCGCGGACTACGTCTACCTCGTCGACCCGTGGTGGAACCCCGCAGCCGAGAGTCAGGCGGTCGACCGGGCCCACCGCATAGGCCAGACCCGCGGCGTGATGATCTACCGCCTGGTCTCCCAAGGAACCATCGAAGAGAAGGTGGTCCAGCTGGGCAAAAGGAAGGCCGAGCTTTTCGCCCAGGTCATGCAAGGGGCGACCAGCGACGCGACCGCGATCGGAGCCGACGACATCCGCCGGCTGCTCCAATCCTGACGTCGTCCGCGGCGCACGACGGCGGCGTGTTGAACAACCCCGGCGGTCCTGCGGCGGGCGCGCCTGCCGGTTGAGCGCTGATCTCCCGGATCACCTGGGTCCGCCGAGGGTTTGCATTCGGCACCCAATTCCCTCAAGTGCCTGCGCGCCTCTGCCGAAGAGCATGATGCCCAGGACGGGCCAGGAACCAGCAACGGACGCACCAGCTGAAAGGAACCCATGTCTCGGAGCGCCCGCGCCGCCCTCCTGGTGCCCCTCGGCATAGTGATGATCGTGGTGATGCTGGTAGTGCCAATGCCGGCATCCGTCCTTGATTTCTTGATCACGCTCAACATCAGCTTCGCGATCATCGTCCTCATGGTCGCGCTCCGGGTCAAGGACCCGGTCGAATTCTCTACCTTCCCCTCCGTGCTCCTGGTGGCGACCATGTTCCGCCTGGCCCTGAACGTGAGCGCCACCCGCCTGGTCCTTCTGCACGGCTACGCAGGAAGCGTGATCCAAAGCTTCGGCCACTTCGTGGTCGGCGGCTCGGTCGTGGTCGGCCTGGTCGTCTTCCTCATACTCTTCGTCATCCAGTTCGTTGTCATCACCAATGGCGCCGGCCGAGTGGCCGAGGTTGGCGCCAGATTCACCTTGGACGCCATGCCAGGAAAGCAAATGGCCATCGACGCCGACCTCAACGCCGGCCACATCAACGAGGCGGAGGCCAGGCGGCGCAGGGAGCGCGTCGCCAAGGAGTCGGACTTCTACGGCGCGATGGACGGCGCCTCCAAATTCGTGAAGGGTGACGCCATCGCGGCCGTGGTGATCACCATGGTCAACCTGATCGGCGGATTCATCGTCGGCGTGATGCAGCGCCACCTTCCCATCACCCAGTCCATCGACACCTACAGCCTGCTCTCCGTTGGTGACGGCCTCGTATCACAGATCCCCGCCCTCCTCATGTCCATCTCCACCGGCCTGATCGTCACGCGCAGCGCCAACGAGGCGGACTTCGGTCTCGACTTGATCACCCAGCTGAGCAAGCAGGCAAGGGCACTGGAGATGGGCGGCGGCGTGGTCGCCGTTCTCGGTCTGATGCCCGGCCTGCCCAAGCTCCCCTTCCTGATCGTCGGGATAGCCATCTTCTTCGTCGGACGCAGGGTGCGCACCGGCCAGGAGCGCGCCGACCAGCAGGCCGCGGAGCTGGTCGAGACGCACGAGGTGCTTCCCAGCGAGATCGTCGCCGCCAGGCCCAGCGTCGAGCCGCTGGAACTCGACCTGTCTCTCGACCTCCTTGAGTTGGCCGACCCGGCCGAGGGAGGGGACCTCACCGACCGGATCAAGACGTTGCGCTCCAAGCTGGCCGGCGAGCTCGGTGTTCCCCTTCCCCAGGTACGGATGCGGGACGATCTCTCACTCGCGGCCGGCGAGTACGCGATTAAGGTCTACGAGGTCGAGGTGGCCCGAGGCTCCGCGCCGGCCAATCGCGTCCTTGCCATCGGAGACCGCCTCGAGGGGCTTCCCGGCGAGCCCACCGTGGAGCCCGTCTTTCAGATTCCCGCCAAGTGGATTCCCCCGGGCTCCAAGCCTCACGCAATCGGGCTGGGTGCGACCGTCGTCGACAGGAGTTCGGTCATCATCACCCATCTTTCCGAGGTGGTCAGGCGCCATGCACCGGCCCTGGTGGCGCGCCAACAGGTCAAGGAGATGCTTGATCAGCTCAAGCAGTACTCCCCGGTGGTGGTCGACGAGCTCACCCAGGCGCAGGTCTCCCTCGGCGAGCTCCAGCAGGTCTTCCGGGACCTGTTGGAAGAAGGCGTGGCGGTGAGGAACCTGCCCATCATCGTGGAGGCCATCGTCGACCGCTCACGCGTCTCGCGCGAGCGTGACCAGCTGCTCGATGCGGCCAGGACGGCGCTCGGCTCCCAGGTGGCGGTGCCGTACGTCTCCCAGGGCACCCTGGCGGTCATCCAGCTTGATCCCGCCTTGGAGGAATCCCTCAGGTCCGCTCAGCGCATGGTCGACGGCCGCGGGGTTCTGGTCATCTCGGCGGAGCAGATGGCCGCGATCAAGAACGAGGTGTCCGAGTTGCGCGAGAGAGGGGCGCGCATGGGCGCCGACCCCGTCGTTCTCAGCGGACCGGCGATCCGCGCCGCGCTCCGCAGAGTCCTCTTGGCCAATGGCCTCGACATACCCGTTCTCTCCCACTACGAGGTGCCCCCGAGCGCCCGGGTCATCCAGATAGG
Organism: Actinomycetes bacterium; assembly: GCA_021818355.1. Lineage (GTDB taxonomy): Bacteria > Actinomycetota > Acidimicrobiia > Acidimicrobiales > Acidimicrobiaceae > Acidithrix. The sequence goes on from JAKAEN010000069.1 coordinate 2,845, forward strand.
AGTGGCAAATGGAATCGCGACAGCTCAAGTTTGACGGGGCAACCGTTGAGGAGGCGATGGCCAAGGCCCGCGCCGCCTGCGGCGCCTCGGTGCGAGTGGTCTTTGCCAAGCGCGTCGCACGCAAGCGCGGAATGCTCCCTTTTGGCGCCAAGCAGCGCTTCGAACTGGTCGTAGAGGCACCCTCGCCGGAGGACTTCGAGCCTGAGCGCCTGAGCATGTTCGCCTCTCAGCTGAGGCAGGCGGTGGCCGCCGCGCCCTCGGCCTCGGGCTCCGTCACGGAGGCCAGGACGCGCAACGCCATTGCCAGCTACATGGAGGCAAGCGGGGAGGCCGCCGGGCTCCCGGCCCATAGGGCCGAACCTATCCCCCCGGCCAGGGTCCGGCTGGAAGCAGCGCCTCCATTGGGCGGTGCCCGCGTCTACGGCCCCGCCGGCTCCAAGCCATTGGCCATCGAGCCGCGCCGTCCCAACTGGGGAACCCTCTCGCCAGAGGGCGAGGAGGCACTGCCGACGATACGGAAAGAGCGGCCCGCGCGCGAGGGCGCCGACCTGGTCTCCGAGACGATCGCGGGCTTGATGGGGCTGGAATGCGAAGAAGCCACACAGGCGCCCGTCCAGCCTTCGGTGCCCGCCTCGGTACTCGCCGGCTTGATAAGCCTGTGCGAGCTTCCGCCGATCGACCGGCCGGTGGCCGTGATACTCACGACCGGCACGCCCGAGGGGGCCATGGAGTTCGAGGCTCTGGTCGACGCTTTCCGCATCCCTATGGAAAGCGCCTGGGACCTGCGCAAGGAGAGCCTGCGCGAGACCATGGCCAGCGGATTCGACCCCGAACTTCTCCGTGACCACCTGTTGGCCGGAGCCAGCTTTGCCGCACACGTGGACCCGGCCATGGAGGATGAGTGGCGATCCCTCTTTTCGCCCACCCATAGAGTGCTCAGCACGCTGCAAGTGGACGGCGCCTGGGATACCGCGCGCCTCGAGGCGGCGCTTGCCTCCTCGCCAAACGCCGACGCGCTGGCCGTCAGCGGCGACTCATCCCTCTTCGACATTGAGGCTTTGCTGGCGCTCGGGTTGCCGTTCGCCACGCTGAACGGCCGCCCCTCGGACCTTGCCGCATGGATCTCCATCGCGATTGAGGCGGCGGTCAGGCAGTGAGGCCCAAGACCACGCTTCTGCTCGGGGCGATCTGCTCGATCCCCTCCTTTCTGGACTACACGCGCGGCTACCTCAGTCTCAGCGACCTGTTTCTGCGCGTCATCGTCGCGCTGGTCTTTGCGCTGCTCGCTACGCAGTTGCTCTTCCGGCTGGTGGAGTGGGTCAAGATCGAGGAGCGAAGGCTCAGACAGCGCCGGACCGACAAGGCCTGAGGGCGGCGAGCACGCCGATGAACGGACCGATGGCAATCCCACGAAGGAGAAGGTGATCCGATGTCGAGCTGGAGAAGCGCCGAGCCGGCGAAGGAATTCGCCTATCAAAGAAGTGCTCGGCCCTCTAAAGTTTGGGCGGCTTCGGCCGATTCGAGATGGATGGCAAACGACGACCTGCACATGCTCCTTGCCGAGCTCAATGCCGGCGCTAAGGATCTCGAGTATCGGCTCTCGGTTCTGCTCTCCATGGCGGAATCCGGATCCGTGGCAATGATGCCGCGCGCGGCAGGCGAGGTGATGAGTTCATCGGCAGCCCTTTCCGCTCAGGAGGATCGGCTCGCCAGAGAGTTGAGCGTCCTGGCCGAGCGGACCGGAGCGGCGAGAGCTACGCCTCTGCGAACGCTGGCGCGCATGCTCGGGGAGGAGGGCGAGGCGATCCTTGGCGATGCCGAGGAGCTGGCCGTGGGCCTGGAATCCGTCGCCCGGCTCAGGGACTCTCTCGGGCGGGTCTGCTCAGAGCGCGTAGAGCGCCTGCACCAGTCGATGGCGATGCTGGGACTGCAAAAGCCGGCGACCTATTCGAGCACGGGAAGGCTGAGCGCAAGCGTCGCCTCCATCATGAACGAGGCGGTATGAGCGGCTCTTACTCCATCGCCCTTTCAGGCCTGAACGCCGCTCAAACCGGCCTGGACGTGGTGAGCCAGAACATCGCCAACGCCTCCACGCCCGGGTACCTCGCCGAACAGGTGAACTTGACCCCACTTGTAGATCAGGCCTCCCAGACCGGGGATGGCGTGATGGTGGCCTCAGTCTCGGCCGTCAGCTCGGAGATCGCCAACAACGCCTTGATCGGCGCCACTGGCGCCCAGGACTACGCCAAGAGCCTCTCCCAGTCGCTGGGGCAGATTCAGTCGGCGGTCAACGAGCCGTCCAGCATGGGCATCGCGGAACAGCTCTCCTCCTTCTGGAACGCCTTCGATCAGGTGGCCAACAACCCCACCCAGCTCGCGCCACGCCAGCAGCTGGTCGCTCAAGCCCAGACGCTCGCATCCACATTCAATCAGCGTGCGGCCGACTACGTCCAGATCTACAACTCGACCGTCTCGCAGATCCAGGGATCCCTCACCACTGTCAACAGCCAGCTCCAGCAGGTGGCCAAGCTCAACCAGGAGGTCCTGGCCTCCGGCCCGAACCCGTCGGCGAGCGTGGTGAGCGCACGGAACCAGCTGGTTCAGAGCCTGGCCGGGGAACTCGGCATCACAGTCCAGACCCAGTCGGACGGAAGCGTCAACCTCCTCGCGGGTGGAACCATGCTGGTGCAGGGGAACGTGGCCAGCACGCTGGGCCTCAACGCCCCCACGGCGCCACCCGTGCCTTCGTCCACACCGGTGCAGGTGGTTGTCTCGGGCTCCGGGAGCACGGTCCCGGTCACCTCGGGAAGCGTGGGCGGCCTGCTGCAGGTCACCAACGACTATCTGCCCTCATACGCCTCCGCACTCGACCAGCAGGCGGCCCAGCTTGCGCAGCAGGTCAACTCGCAGCTGACCGGAGGCAATTACTACAACCAGGGCTCGACAACGGCGAGCGCCGGCGTGCCCCTGTTCACCTTCTCCGGCAATGGCGCCACACTGGCAGCCAACCTTGCGGTCAGCTCATCCGTGGCAGCCAACCCTTACCAGATAGCGGCGGCGGGCAATCCGCCCACCGGGCCCAATGACGGGACCAACGCCCAAACCCTGGCGGAGATGGGCACCCTGTCCAACGGGGTGGACGCAAAATACTCCTCCTGGCTCGGTGGCATGGGACTGGACGTGCAGTCCGCTCAGAACCTGGCGACATCCACCGCTACGACCTATCAGTCGGCCTATCAGAACTTCCAGTCCATCTCGGGCGTCTCCACTAACGACCAGCTGGTGAAGATGCTCAACTATCAGCAGGGGTACCAGGCGGCAGCCAAGGTCATCTCGACGATTTCGGCAAGCATCCAATCACTCATGCAGGCGGTGTAGCCATGGGATTCTCGGTGACACAGTCCTCCATCTCCTCGATGCTGACGGCAAACCTGGACTCCCAGCAGTCGAGCCTCTCCGTCCTCGAACAGCAGCTTTCCTCGGGAGTCAACTACAGCCAGCCTTCGCAGGATCCTGCCGCCGTGGTGCAGGCGCTCGGCATCTCCTCCCAGGTGAACCGCTTCAACCAGTACGTTTCGAATGCCAACGACGGGCTGATCGTGGCCAAGATGGCCGACTCGACCCTCAACTCGGCGGTGTCTGCGCTACAGCAGGCCAGAACGGTCTACGTCGCCGCCGGCGGGGCGGGAATAACCCCCGCCTCCGCGGCCGGCCTGGTCCAATCCCTGCAATCCGCATATCAAAGCCTCCTGGGGCTGGCCAACACCACCTACATGGGACAGGGGATCTTCGCGGGAACCTCGGGATCCGCCACCGCCTACGACTCGGCAGGGAACTACCTGGGCTCGCAGTCTTCGCCCACCCGGACCGTCGCGCCCGCCTTCCAGACCCCGGTGGCCGTGACGGCGCCTTTCGGCCAGAGCGGCGCGGCCAATAATGTCTTCGGCGCTCTGCAGACCGCTATTTCCGACCTGAAGGCGGGGAACTACTCCAAGGTCTACAACGGCGACCTGGCCACCTTCGACAACGCCATGCAAGGAGTTCTCTCCGCCGCGGCTTCCCAGGGCCAGATGGTTCAGCAGCTCCAGTACATGCAGAATCAGGCGACCCAGACGGTCCAGGACCTGCAGGCGCAGTACGGGAGCATCCAGAACGTCAATGTCGCCAAAGTCGCCAGCGACTACGCCCAGGCGATGAACAACTACCAGATCGCAATGCAGGTTGCCGCCAGCGCGGTTCAACCCACCCTTGCCAAGTACATCTGATCGCACAGAGCCAAAGGAAGGAACGCAATGTCCGAGAACCCCGAGTCGACGCACCCCACCGCTACGCTTGAGCCGATGACGGACGCCCCCCTTAGCCCCGCCGGGCTCGTGTTCGACTTCCCAGCCGGCGTGCCCGGGTTCACCGACGTCCCGGCCTTCCAGCTCCTCCCCCTCGGCCCGGAGTTCGGACCGTACTTGGCGCTCAAGGCCGTTGGGCGCGAGCACCCGGTCTTCGTAGTGGCCCAGCCCGGCGCAATCACCGCCGCTTTCGACATCGAAATCGACGACGCCAGCCAGGCCCTGCTAGGGCTCGAGTCAGCCGAGAACGTGCTGGTGCTGGTGATAGTCACCCTTCGAGGCGACTCGGTACTTCCGACGGCGAATCTTGCCGCTCCCATCGTGGTGAACCTGGCCAACAATCGTGCCTGCCAGGTGGTCCAGCCGAACGCCGGCCCGGACCAGCTTGCGGTCGAGGCCGCGGTGCCGGTCTTCGATCCGGCTCGGGCGGGCGGCTAGCCCTCCGCCAGCGGTGCCCCGGCAGCATGGTCGGGGCTCACCAAAGGCATCCCCGCGGTCGACTGGGCCGCAGCCTGGTTGGCCTCTTCAATAGCCTTGTAGATCTCCGAGCGCATCACCTCGACGGTGCGAGGCGCCTCCACGCCGATGCGGACCTGCTCGCCACGGACTTCGAGGACGGTGACCACAACGTTGTCGCCGATCACGATGGATTGTCCCACCCGTCGCGTCAGTACAAGCACCGGTCCTCCTTCATAAAGACCCGACGGCACGTAAAAAGCGACCGCCTACTTCGGATCAGCCTATATCGCCCGGACCTGGCGCTTCTGTCAAGCTCCATTTCCGGGGGTCGGGCGTGGGCCCAGCCGTCCCGGAATGACGGGAGTCGGGCAGACGGCGGCCGCAAAACGCAACCGCCCCTCCGGGACGGAGGGGCGGGCGTGGCGGCTGGAGGGGCGGTTGCGGAGGCCCTATATCCGGGCGAATGATCCGGCAGGCTGATCTCCGAAGCGTGCGCGCCGCTCGAATCCATTGGCGTCCCCGCCGGCTTCGCCCACCGAGTTCGTCGAGACGATAGCCACCAGGTCGGAGGAGATCTGGCCCGCAACGGCACCCTGCTCCTCGGCGGCGCTGGCGATCTGGGCTATGGCGTCGCGGACCACGAAGATGTCCTTTACGATCCTCGAGATCGCGCCGAACGCCTCTTCGGAGCGCTCTTCTCCGTCCTCCATCCGTTCGCGGGACGCCTCGATGGCGGTCACCACGGTCTGGGCCTGGCTACGGATCCTCGTCACTTTGGTGGTGATGTCCTCCGCTGACTCCCGCGCGCGAGCGGCCAGTGCGCGAACCTCGTCGGCAACAACCGCGAAGCCTCTGCCCGCGGTTCCGGCGCGAGCCGCTTCTATGGCGGCATTGAGCGCGAGGAGGTTGGTCTGATCCGCGATCGATGTGATGGAGTCGACGATGGTGCTGATCGCCTCGGTCTGGGCTCCCAGCTCGACGATCATCACCGCGTTGGAGCGGATCATCTCGGCGACTTCCCGCATGGCCTGCGCAGCCGACTGCACCGTCGACGCCGCAAGGTCGGCGTTCTCGCTCACCGCGCCCGTCATTCTGGAGGACTCCGACGTGGAGCGCGCAACCTCGGCGATCGAGGCGCTCATCTCCTCGACGGCGGTGGCAATCAGGTTCACCTGATCCTCGATGTTGCGCGCCTGCACTTCAGCCCTATCGCGCGCGTCGGCGAGCCTGCGGTCGGCGGACACATCTTGCCAGCAGGCCATGTAGCAGGCAATCTGGCTGCCGGGGCCTCCCGCCCAGATCGGGTAGGTCTTCGTTCTGAGCGTCACGGAGCCGATCGGGATGTCCGCCTCGTGCACGCTGCGGCCCCCGCCGCCGAAGCCCTGCAGGATTTGGCGGACACGCTGAGGGTTGGAATGGAACTGGTGGATGGTGTTGCCCATCGCCTGCCCGACGTCGCCGCCGTGAAGCCGGCTGTTGAATTCGTCGTGGTGCTGCTCGAGGACTCGGCGAGCGGCATGGTTCATATAAAAGATGCGATTTTCCGGACTGGTGTCGGCCAGCATCACCATGCTGTCGACGTTATCTAGGGCCTGCTGGAGCAGGGCGGAGGACATGCCGTTGCTTTGCCTGGTGGGGATCTTCATGTTGCAGATATCGAGTAGCGGAACAATACCTTTAGGACTTTTTGATATTTGGGTTATCACAACTTCTGATATGTTGGCTTCGGCCGCCGCGTAGCCTGACCGGGAGCGGCGCCTGGCTCCGCGCCTGCCGGGAGCGGCGCCTGGCTCAGGCGATCCAGCGGCGGGTCAACCTGGCGCCCCATGCCTGAGGAATTCCGGCGGCATGGGGCGCACAGGATCATTCTCGGTTCCAGGCCTGCCACAACGTCCCTAAAGTGGACGGCCCTGCAGCCGATATTGTCCTCGTGAATACGCCGCCCGCCGCCGCCACCTCGCAGAAGTTCGACTTCAGGCGCCAAAAGACCCTTGAACGCGCCTACCTGCGCTCCATGGAACTCTTGCTCGAGAGCTACTGCAAGCCCGCCGCCGCCGTGCTGACCGCCAGCCTCCGGCAGAACTGCAAGGTGGAGCTGCGCGAGATCGCGCAAAATCCCTGGGAATCCCTGGAGCACCCAGAGGCCTACAGCCCGGTCGTCTTCTCGCTTCCCCCGCTTCCCACGCGCGCCGTGATGATCCTTCCGGTACCCATGGCCCTTCTGCTGGTCGAGCTGAAGCTGGGCGGCAACGGCCACCGGCTGCCCAAGAGATCGGCGCTGACCGAGATCGAGGCGGTTTTACTCAAGGATCTCACCAACGAGATGCTCACCCGACTGGCAGTCGTCTTCTCCCACTCCACCGAGCTGCACGCCGATTGGCAAGGGCCGGAGCAGTCCCGACAGGTCGTTCAGCGCCTCCCCGGCAGCGAGATGTACCTTCACGCGAACTTCGCGGTGGAGATCGGCGACATCGCCGAGACCTTCCGGCTGAGCTTCGCCTTTCCCTTCGCGATGCTGGTTCCCCTACTGGAGAGCTTCAGTGTTCGCGCCGAGGGGGTCAGCGTCTCGGATTCTCGCAACTTCCGCGAGGCGATGCGTGCGCGGATCATGGACGTTCCCGTCTCGGTCGAAGCGCGCTTCAAGAGCACGACGCTCTCCTACGGCGATGTGATGGCCATCGAGCCCGGGGCAATTCTCTCGCTCGGCCATCGCAAGAACGAGCCGATCGAGTTGCGAGTAGGTGGCGTGGTGCTGCATAAGGCGCAGCCGACCAGGGTCGGCAAGCGCGTAGCCGCAATGATCGTGAAGGAGTAGGAGATGGATGAGGCTGTGAACGAATCCGTTGCCATGGCAGCCATGGGCGCGCCCGGCGGGGCGCCGGCCATGCTTCCGCTTTCGCTGCTCAAAGACGTCGAGATGCAGGTCTCGGTGGAGCTGGGCAGGGCGCGAATGCCAATAGGCTCGCTTCTCTCGCTGGCGCCCGGGGACGTGATCGAGCTCGATCGCTCCGCAAACGCGCCGGTGGACGTGCTCGTCAACGGGACTCTGCTCGCCCGGGGCGAGGTTGTCCTGGTGGACGACGAATTCGGGGTGCGCATCACCGAAGTGACCCAGCCTCCGGCGGGGGCAGGCCAGTGACCGCCGGCCTCGCGGTTTTTCTGCGCTCGGCGGTCTCGCTGGCCGCCGTCATCGCACTCATGTATCTCCTGGCGCGCCTGGCGAGACGCTTCAACGCCAAAGGCGCTCCCGCAGGCGGTCCCCCGTCCTCGATCCGTATCGAGTCCCGGGTGGGGGTCGGCAAGGGCCAAACCATCGCCTCCGTCAGCTGGAGAGGGCGCTCGATCCTGGTAGGGATCACCGCCCAGAACATCTCCCTGATCGCCGAAGGCGAACCAGCGGCGACCCCGGCAGAAAGCGCGGGCGCCGAGGAGGAGTTCATCGACCTGCGGGCCAGCGACGACCCGCTCGAGGCAATGCTCACCAAGTGGGGGGAAGGGAATCCCTCCACGGCAACCACAATGCCCTTTGCTCTAAGGACGGAACTCAAGCGCCTGCTTGGCGCACGCAGATAACGTCCGACCAGCCAAGGAGCAAATAGTCAAATGACGGGGGCCGCCACCCTCCTTTCCGCACTGCCCACGGCGACCACGCTGCCCAGCGTGACCGTGAACCTCCAAGGGGTCACCAAACCCAGCGAGTCCGTGGTGATCATCCTGGTGCTCTCGCTGCTTGCGGTCGCACCTTCCCTGGTCATCATGCTCACGGGGTTCGTCCGCTCAGTGGTCGTCCTTTCGCTGACGCGCAACGCCCTCGGCCTCTCGGCCGTCCCGCCGAACCAGGTGCTGGCCGGCTTGGCGCTGTTCATATCCCTCTTCGTGATGGCGCCGACCATCTCCACTATCAACCACGTTGCGATCCAGCCCTAC
>JAKAEN010000070.1 GCA_021818355.1 Actinomycetes bacterium
GGTTCCGAAGCTCGGCGAAGACCGCGTTCAGCGTTGCCGCAGTGACCTCGAAAGAGCGCTCGAGGGAGTGGTTGCCGTCCATCAGCACTTCAGGCTCGACAATGGGAACGATCCCCTCAGACTGGCAGATGCGCGCGTAGCGGGCGAGAGCGTGAGCGTTGGCCAGGATGCAGGGGCGGCTGGGAAGGGCGTTCTCCTCGATCTTGATCACGGCGCGCCACTTGGCAAAGGTGCCGCCCAGGGAGCGGTACTCCGCCAGCCGGCCGGCCAGGCCGTCTAGTCCTTCGGTGACCGTCTCGGCGGGCCGGCCGGCCATCGGCTTGGCGCCGGTATCCACCTTGATGCCGGGCAGCATGCCATTGGCAGCCAGGAACTCGGGAACGGTGGAGCCGTTCGAGAGGCGCTGCCGGAAGGTCTCGTCATAAAGGATCACGCCGGAGATCCAATCCGATAGGCCGGGCGTGGTGAAGAGCATCTCCCTCCACGCCAGCCGGGTATCGGCCGTCGACTCCAGCCCCAGCGCATCGAAGCGCTTGGTGAGGGTCGGACTGCTTTCGTCCGCCGCCAGCAGGCCGCGACCGCCGGAGACCATCGTCCTCGCGACTTCCCTCAGCTCGTTTGCGTAACTCAACTCGACCCCCGTCGTGCTCGGCGCATGGCCACAGCGGCCACGCATGGGCTCGACACCGAAACTAAGGCCAGGGCCGCGGCGAACCTTTCACCTATCCGGGGGAATCTCAGGATGAGAGCGAAATCTGGCCGGTGGAGGCGAGGTGGCCCACAAAGGCTTGCACCGCCGCGTCCTGCTCATGGCCGGAGCGCACCACCAGATGCCATTGTTTGCTTATCGGCAGGCCCGGCATCTCGATCCGATTCACCTCGAACTCGAGCCCGGTCCCAATCAACGAATCGAGCGAGACCACGGCAACCCCGATCCCAAGGCTGACCGCCTGCAGGATGGCCACGTTGGAACCGATCGTCATGGTCGGCACCTCGAAGCCGGAGGCCGCCAGCACCTCGAGCGCCGATTGCCTGCTGCCCGAACCCTCCTCCCGCAGGAGCCAGGTCGAGGCGGCGGGGTCGGGTTCCTTTCCCGAGGCCGAACCGACCAGCACCAATGAGTGCTCCCGGGTGGCGACGGTGGTAAAAAGGGCGTTGCTGCGCGGGCGGCCGGCTATGACGATGTCGACCTTGTGGGAGGCCAGCAGATCGAAGACCCGGTCGCGGTTGCCGACTTCGAGCGCGATGTCGTACTCGGGCATCTCAGCGAGAAAGCCGCCAATCCAATGTGGAAGCAGGAACTCTCCCACCGTTGTCACCGCACCGATACGAAGGCTCCGCCTGGTGCGTTTGCCCGCCTCCCGGGCGACGCGAGCCGCGTCCTCGAGCAGGCCAATCACCTCGATCGCCTTCTCATAGAGCGCCATTCCGGCGTCGGTGATGGCGATGTTTCGCCCATCCCGGACCACTAGGTTCACGCCGAGTTCCGCCTGGAGCGACGCGAGTGCCGAAGAAACCGCGGCCTGCGAGACGAACAAGGAATCAGCGGCCCTGGAAACCGAGCGATTCGCCACGACGGCAATGAAGGTTCGCAGCTGGCCCGGCGTCACGGCCGGCCTCCATACTTAGGCTGACACCCTCTCATGCATCCCCCCTATTTTCGAAACGGCGCCAGCGCATGGGAATCCCCAACCCTTGCGTAGCTCAATTCATAATCTGTAGCTTATCAAACTTCCTATAAAACCTAAGCTTTTGCCATTGGATTTTGGCCGTACCACGCTTATCCTCAACTGTGGTTGCGCGGTAGCTCCGCGAAACCGAAGTCGCTTCGCGGCAGTGGCACCAAAGCCCGGCTCGCGTAGCCAGCGGGCGGCAAATCGCCCCTGAGCGCAGTTCGCTCTCGAAAAGAGGGTAACACCGCAAAAGGGCCGGTCCCGCCAGGCAAGAGGGGAGTTGAAATTGGATAGCAACGGTTCGGGTCAAATTACGGATGCCGCCGAGAGGTACAAGTCGGGGGTCATCCCCTACAAGAAGATGGGCTACTGGGACGCCGACTACGTTCCCAAGGAGACTGACGTCATTGCGCTCTTCCGCCTGACGCCCCAGCCGGGCGTCGAGCCGGACGAGGCGGCGGCCGCGGTCGCCGGCGAATCCTCCACCGCCACCTGGACCGTGGTCTGGACCGACCGCCTCACCGCTGCGGAACTCTATCGCGCCAAGGCCTACAGGGTCGACCTGGTCCCCAACACCGGCCCGGGCACCAACAACGAGGCGCAATACTTCGCCTACATCGCCTACGACCTCGATCTCTTCGAGGAGGGCTCGATCGCCAACCTGACCGCCTCCATCATCGGCAACGTCTTCGGCTTCAAGGCCGTCAAGGCGCTGCGCCTCGAGGACATGCGCCTGCCCGTCGCCTACCTGAAGACCTTCCAGGGACCTGCAACCGGCATCATCGTGGAGCGCGAGCGCCTCGACAAGTTTGGCCGACCCATTCTGGGCGCAACCGTCAAGCCCAAGCTCGGCCTCTCGGGCCGCAACTACGGCCGCGTGGTCTACGAGGCCCTCAAGGGTGGCCTGGACTTCACCAAAGACGACGAGAACATCAACTCCCAGCCCTTCATGCACTGGCGTGACCGCTTCCTCTACTCAATGGAGGCCGTGAACCGCGCTTCGGCCACCACCGGCGAGATCAAGGGCCACTACCTGAACGTCACCGCAGGAACGATGGAGGCCATGTACGAGCGCGCCGAGTTCGCCAAGTCGCTCGGCTCGGTCATCGTGATGATCGACCTTGTGATCGGCTACACGGCCATCCAGTCCATGGCCAAGTGGGCTCGGGACAACTCCATGATCCTGCACTTGCACCGCGCCGGGCACGGCACCTACACCCGCCAGAAGAACCACGGCATCAACTTCCGCGTAATCTCCAAGTGGATGCGCATGGCCGGGGTGGACCACATCCACGCCGGAACCATCGTCGGCAAGCTCGAGGGCGACCCCAACATGGTCCAGGGCTTCTACGACATCCTGCGCGAGCCGCACAACGAGATGAACCTCGAGCGGGGCATCTTCTTCGATCAGCCTTGGGCGTCCTTGAAGAAGGTCATGCCTGTGGCCTCCGGAGGAATTCACGCCGGCCAGATGCACCAGCTCATCCACTACCTCGGCGAGGACGTCGTCCTGCAGTTCGGCGGGGGAACCATCGGCCACCCGATGGGCGTCCAGGCCGGCGCGACCGCGAACCGTGTCGCTCTCGAGGCCATGATCATGGCCCGCAACGAGGGGCGCGACTACCTGAACGAGGGTCCGCAGATCCTTGATGAGGCCGCCAAGACCTGCTCGCCACTGCGTGCGGCTCTTGACACCTGGAAGGACATCACCTTCAACTACGCCTCGACGGACACTCCCGACTTCGTCCCCACCACGACCGGCAGCATCTAGGAAAGAGAGAGCTGAAAGAGATGATCACCAACCCGACCGGCAGGATTACCCAGGGCCAGTTCTCCTTTCTGCCCGACCTGACCGACGAGCAGATCTCCGCTCAGATCAAGTGGGCTCTCGCCCACGACTGGGCGGTAAGCATCGAGTACACAGACGACCCGCACCCGCGCAACACCTACTGGGAGATGTTCGGCCTGCCCATGTTCGACCTCAAGGATCCGGCCGCGATCCTCATGGAGATCAACGAGGCACGTAAGACCTTCCCCAATCACTACATTCGGGTGATGGCCTTCAACTCGACCCGCGGTGTCGAGAGCCCGGCGATGAGCTTCATCGTCAATCGACCCCCGAACGAGCCCGGCTTCGGCCTGGTGCGCGAGGAAGGGCAGGGTCGTGAGATCCGCTACAGCTTCCACAGCTACGCCACCGACAAGCCGGAAGGCGAGCGCTACTAGGAAGCGGGCGCGCAAGACCAATGTGGACGCGGCGCCCAAGGGCGCCGCGTCCTATTTGTATCCACTTTTCGTCGGCAGGGCTGGAGAGCAATGAGCGAGACAGAGAACAATTCGTCCGAGGTCAACGAAGTCGACATCGACGCCATCTACCGGGAGTCCGAGATCCAGGACGTGCTCGATCGCCTTGACGCCGAGCTCGTCGGCCTGGTGCCGGTCAAGACGCGCATCCGCGAGATCGCGGCTCTCCTGCTGGTCGACAAGCTGCGCCGCCAGCTGGATCTGACCGCCGGCAACCCTTCCATGCACATGTCCTTCACCGGCAACCCCGGGACCGGCAAGACCACGGTCGCCATGCGCATGGCCGACATCCTCCACCGCCTTGGCTACGTGCGCCAGGGCCACCTGGTGGCGGTCACCCGCGACGACCTGGTCGGCCAGTACATCGGCCACACGGCGCCCAAGACCCGGGAGGTCCTGAAGAAGGCGATGGGCGGAGTTCTCTTCATCGACGAGGCCTACTACCTCTACAAGCCGGAGAACGAGCGGGACTACGGCGCCGAATCGATCGAAATCCTCCTCCAGGTCATGGAGAACCAGAGAGACGACCTGGTCGTCATCCTCGCCGGCTACAAGGACCGGATGGACAAGTTCTTCGAGTCCAACCCGGGAATGTCCTCGCGCATCGCGCACCACATCGACTTCCCGAACTACAACCCGGCCGAGCTGGTCCAAATCGCCAAGCTGATGCTGGCGGAGTCCAACTACCGCATGAGCGCGGAGGCCGAGGAGGTTTTCGCCCAGTACGTGGTGAAGCGGATGGAGATGCCGAATTTCGCCAATGCGCGCTCGATCCGCAACGCGCTCGACCGGGCAAGGCTGCGTCAGGCCAACCGCCTCTTCAACTCGCGCGGGCGCATGCTGACCAGGGTCGATCTGATGACCATCGAGGCAGAGGACTTCTTGAAGAGCCGCATCTTCGCCGAAGGCGCCGAGGACAACTCCCAGGACGGCGAGTAGGCCTGTTCAGCCAAGGTTCCAGGAGTAGGGCTCGATGAGCTTGTTGACCTCGTCGGGCCCGAAGCTTCCCTGCGGGTATCCGATCGGCGGTGGCGGGTCCATGAGCAGCGGCGCGGAGGCCTCCCATAGCTTCTCGATCCCTTCAGCCGCGTTGAACAGCGTCCGGTCTCCAAGCAGCGCGTCGTGCACGAGCCTCTCGTATGCGGCCAGCTCGTAACGGACGTTGAAGCTCTCGGCGTAGCTGAAGCTGAGCGACGCCGGCGCCACGTCCATCGTCGCGCCCGGGGTCTTGGCAAGGAAGCCGACCTCGATGGAGCCCGGGTCACCCAGGTCGAGAACGAGCTGGTTGCACGCACCGCTAGCCCCGGGCACGGCGGAGCCCTCGAAGCGGCCCAGGTCGGGCACGCGGAACCCCAGTGTGGCCACAGACTTCTCCGCCCCCATCGCCTTGCCGGTGCGCAGGAAGAACGGCACCCCGGCCCAGCGATCGTTGTCGATCCATACCCTGGCCGCTACCAGGGTCTCCGTCTTCGAATCGGCCGCGACACCCGGCTCTTTCAGGTATCCCTCGTACTGCCCGAAGACGACGTCATCCTTGGTGAGCGGCCTGAGTGCGCCGAAAACCTGGTTCTTGGCGGCATTCAGGCTGTGGGAGTCCAGGCGGGCCGGAGGCTCCATGGCCAGGAAGCCGAGCACCTGCAGCAGGTGGGTGACGATCATGTCCCGATAGGCACCGGTCTCTTCGTAGAAGGCGCCCCGGCCCTCGATCGTGAGCATCTCGGGCACGTCGAGTTGGACGTACTCCAAGAAGGTGCGGTTCCAGACCGGCTCGAAGATACCGTTGGCGAACCGGAGCGCAAGAATGTTCTGCACCGCCTCCTTTCCCAGGAAGTGGTCGATCCGGTAGACCTCGTCCTCCGGGAAAGCCCCATGGATCGCCCGGTTCAGCTCCTTTGCGCTCTTCAAGTCGTAGCCGAAGGGCTTTTCGATGATCAGCCGAGCCCGCTCGGAGAGGCCCGATTCGCCAAGGGCGGTGATCACGGGGACGAAAGCCGGAGGCGGCACCGCCAAGTAGAAGACGACCGTATCCGCCCCGGTTTCCTTCCGCGCCTCCTCGACCGCCGTGGCGAGCCCGGAGAAGTCCGGAGTGGAGGCGGAGCAGTAGGAGATGCGGCCTGCGAAACCCTCGAAGTCGGCACCGGCTCCCTCCTTCCGGCCGAAAGTGGAAACCGAGGTGCGCACCACCTCCGCGAAGGCGGCCTCGTCCATTCCGACTTCCGCCGGGGCGCTGCCGATGATCCTGAAGTCCTTGGGCATCAAGCCGGCACGGTAGAGGTGATACAGCCCCGGGATCAGCTTGCGTTTGGCGAGATCGCCACTTGCCCCGAAGAGCACCATCACAGCGGGATCGGGACGCAATCCCTCACGCTCTTGTCCAGTCGACGCCATAGTTCCTACTCCTATCCTCTTGCGAACGATCATCCCAAGCCCGCCTAATCGACGAGCGGCGGCAGCCCCTCCCTCAGGCTCGGAATCACCCAATCGGCACCGGAGCGCGCCAACTCCTCGATGTCGTACTTGTGGCTGGCGACAGCGACGCATGCTATGCCGGCAGCGTGTGCCGCTTCGACATCCTTGGGGGTGTCGCCCACCGCCAGGAAGCTCTCCGGGGGCACCGGCTTGCCGAAGACTACCGAACCGCGCCGCATAGCGGTCCTCGTCACCTCGGCGCGGTCGGCTGAATCAGAGCCGTAGCCGCCAAAGGAGAAGTAGCGGTTCAAACCCGCCCGGGCAAGCTTCACGTGCGCCGCCGCTTCCAGGTTCCCCGTCACCAGGCCCAGCACGTACCCTTGCGCCACCAGCCTGGGAAGCAGCTCCTCGACCCCGGGAAGGACTCGATAGCCGCTCGACTCGGCAACGGTCAGGGTGAGAAAGTGCATGCGCCTCTCCAGGAGGCGTGCGAACTCCGACGGGCTGGGGAGTCGGCCCATGACCGCCTCGAAGGTCCTGCGGCCGACCTCCGGATCGGTCATGCCCGTGTCGCTGTAGCGGGTGATGTCGGCCCGGACCGACCAAAGGTCCGCGAATGCCAGCTCCCACGAGCGCGCGCCCGCACCGTCGGTAACGATGAGCGTGCCGTCGATGTCGAAGAGTACCGCCGTCCTTTGACTGCCGTCACCGGCCGCCGGAGGCGGATACCCGTCAAGGCCCACCCGCGGCTCGGTGGGGAAACTTCCTGGCGCCTGGGTCATACATCCGTCCTTTCACGCCGAGGTTCGTGCGTGCCGCAATTGGTCGGGCACGGGCTCGGCGGGGATCGAATGTTTTAGAGCCTATTGCGGCGATTGGGGCCATTAAATATCCGCCCAGCTCAAGACGGCATTCGCCTAGACGATCACCATGTCCCGGGAGGAGCGGTTGATGCTGACGGCGTGGTGCTCGCCAGCGATGCAGATATCCTCGATGCGCGCGCCGAATCGGCCTGGGATGTATATGCCCGGTTCGATGGAAAAGGCCGCATACGGCCCGAGCGCCACCTTGTTGCCCGAAGCCACGTAGGGCTCCTCGTGCTCCTCCAGACCTATCCCGTGACCCGTCCGGTGGATGAAGTACTGGCCGAAGCCGGCGGCTTCGATGGCGTCCCTGGCGACGGCGTCCAAGGCTGCTCCGCTGATGGTGCTGCTCGCCTCACGCCTGGCCGCGGCCTGGGCTACGTGAAGGGCGTGATAGAGCTCGATGAACCCGTCCGGTATCTCCTCGACGACGACTGTCCGGGTGGTGTCCGAACAATAGCCGGGCTCCTCGCCAAGACCGTAGACACCGCCGAAGTCGAGCACCACCGGATCGCCACTGGAGATGACACGCGCGCCGGGCTCGTGATGGGGGGAGGCGGAATTCGGGCCGGATCCCACGATTGCAAAGTTGACCCGCTGCAGCCCGTGGGCGACAAGGCGGGCGGAGATGTCGGCCGAGACCTCCCTCTCCTCCCTGCCCGCCAAGCGAAGCGCGCCGGAGAGGATCTCCTCGGCGACGATGTCGGTGATATGAGCCGCCCTGGCCAGGAGCAGGAGTTCGACGGCGTCCTTCTGACCCCTCAGACGGGCCAGGAGCGACGAGGCGGCGGAGAAGGCGGCTCCTGGGGAACGCCTTTGGATCTCGAGCAGCGCGGTCGCCCACATCCGATCGGAGACCGCAACCGATCCCGCCTTGCCGAGAAGTTGCGCGACCAGCTCGTACGGGTCGGAGCCCTCCGCCCAGGGCCTCAAGCTGAACAGATCGTCGTCCGGCCGGACGCGGGGAGCCTCCAGCTCGGGCACCAAAAGGACCGGGGTCGCCCCCCGCGCCACCACCAGCGCCGTCAAACGCTCGAGAGGCATCGCCTCGTAGCCGGTGAGCCAGGGGAGGTCGGCGCCGAGAGAGAGAACCAGGGCGTCGGTCCCCGTCTCCTCGAGAACGCGCTGCACGCCTTCCAGGCGCGCCGCCCTGGCCTCGCGGAAGTCGCGCTCGCTCAGTTCACGGATTCTCGCAACAACCTCGTCCGCATCGGCGAGCAGGTCAATCGATGGCAGTGGATCCTTCACGTTCAGAAACCCTAGCAGCGGGACAGGGATAGGGCCGGAGACCGCTCAGGCGATGCGTGCCCTTCTGAAACCGAAAAGCCGCACCGAATTTCCTACCACGAAGACGGAGGAGAAGGCCATGGCAGTGCCTGCCACCACCGGATTGACGAGACCGAAGGCGGCCAGCGGTATAGCCGCGGTGTTATAGGCAAAGGCCCAGAACAGGTTCCCGCGGATGGTGCCGAGAGTGCGCCTGGCAATGCGGATGGCATCCACGACCCCGGCGACCCCTCCGCCGAAGACGGTGAGGTCCGAGGCCTCCTTGGCGACGTCGGTTCCGCCGCCGACCGAGATTCCCAGCGTCGCCTTGGCGAGTGCGGCGGCATCGTTGATGCCATCTCCAACCATGGCCACGCGCCTCCCTTGGGCGAGCAGCTCGTCGACGACCTGCCCCTTCCCTTCAGGTGTGACCTCGGCGATCACGCGGTCGACCGACAGCTCACGTCCGACTGCTTCAGCGGCCTGCCGTGAATCGCCGGTGAGGAGGATCACCTGGGCGCCCAAGCTCTTGAGAGCACGAATGGCGGCCTGCGAGTCCGGCCGGAGCTGGTCCGCTATCTCGAACACTCCACGCACCGCACCATCCCAGCCCGCGTACACCAGCGTTACCGGGCGCTCAGACGCCTCAAGTGCCTCGGAGAGCTCGGAGGGAACCGATAGGCCGTTGTCCCGGCAAAAGGAGAGCTTCCCGACAACCACGGCGATTCCAGCGACAACGGCCTGAACCCCTTGGCCCGCGACCGAGGTCGCCGACTCGGCTTCGGGCACCTGCGCCTCTATCTCGTCGGCGTGCACCCTCAGCGCGGCAGCGAGTGGATGGCGGCTGCCCGACTCGGCGGCCGCCGCCATAGCCGTCAGCTCGGCTTCCGTTGTGGAAGCGGCGGTGATGACCTTGACGACCGACGTGCGGCCGGTGGTCACCGTCCCGGTCTTGTCCAAGACCACCGTGTCGATCTTGCGAGCCGACTCGAGCACCTCCGGACCACGGATGAGGATCCCGAGCTGTGCGGCCCGCCCGGTGCCCACCAGGAGCGCCATAGGCGTGGCGAGTCCCATGGCGCAAGGGCAGGCGATTATCAGGACCGCGACTGCGGCGGTGAATGCCGCTTGGGCGCTGTCGCCCGACAAGAGACGGACCCCCGCGGTTCCCAGGCTGAGCAGGATCACCACGGGGACGAAAACAGAGGATATCCGGTCCACCAGGTGCTGGACATCGGCCTTCTTGGCCTGCGCGTCCGCGACGATCTTGGCCAACTGAGCCATGGCGGTCTCGCTGCCAACGCGCGTGGCCCGCACCACCAGACGGCCGTCTAAGTTGACCGCGCCACCCACGATCTCGTCGCCTTGGCTCACCTTGCGGGGCAAAGACTCCCCGGTCAGGAGCGAGAAGTCCACGTTTGCCTCGCCGGATTCGACGACACCGTCGGTCCCCACCTTTTCGCCCGCCCGGACCAGGAATTTGTCTCCGACCTTCAGCTCGCGGGAAAGCCGCAGCGTCTCGTGGCCGTCGGCGGTCAGCACGGTTACGGTGATGGACCCACCCGACGCCAGGTCGGAGATGGCGGAGCCCGAGCGGCGCTTTCCCTTTGCCTCCAGGTAGCGGCCGAAGAGTATCACCGCCACCACCACTGAGGCGGTCTCGAGGTAGATGTCAGGGTGCAGATGGCTTGTGGCTCCGGTGAAGGAGAAGCTCATCCTGAAGCCCTGGTCGCCTGCATTGGTGAAGAAGAGGGCGTATATCGACCAACCGTAGGCGGCAAGGGACCCCATGGAAATGAGGGTGTCCATCGAGAAGGAAAAGTGCTTGAGCGATGCCCAGGCCGCCTTGTGGAAAGGAAGTCCGCCCCAGAAGACGACGGGCGTCGCGAGGGTGAAGGCGAGCCATTGCCAGTTGCGGAACTCCAGCTGGGGGATCATCGAAAGCAGCAAGACCGGCAGCGCCAGCACGGCGGAAAACACAAGGCGCCGAAGCAGTTCCGACGCGTGGTCTTGCGCCTGGGCCGTGCCAGAGGATTCCTCGGCGTCGGGCTCGGCTTTGATCAGTTCCGCCCCGTAGCCGATGGAGGTGACCGCCGCCAGCATGTCCTCCGCGCTCACCTGGGCGGGATCGAAGGTGACGCTCGCCTTCTCCGTGGCGAAGTTGACCGTCGCGCTAGCACCCGGGAGCTTGTTCAGCTTCTTCTCGATCCTGGCTGCGCAGCTTGCACAGGTCATTCCCTGAAGGTCCAGCTCGACCTGGTCAAGCTGGACGAGCCCCCTGGCGTCCCCCAGTTCTGAAGTCGACTCGACCTTGGTCATGGCCGGTCCTACTCGGCGACTGCGAGCGCCTCGTAACCCGCTTCGTCGATCGCGGCGACGATGGCGGCGTCGTCGAGGGCGTCGCCGTCGATGGTGACCAGCTTGGTGTCGAGGTTGACGTCGAAGTTGGCGATGCCGGGGACTTGTGCAAGCTCATCGGAGACGGCTTTGACGCAGTGCTGACAGGTCATTCCGTCGACGCGATAAACCTTGGTGGCCATTTGCCTCTCCTCCTTTTGGGATTTTACCCTACCCCCCTAGAGTATACTTTTAGCGGTTCGGACGCAAAACAAGATCGGGGCGGAGACGCGATGGAGCAAGAGATGGAGCACGCGGGCGAATCCGATGGTCACGTCGAGCGCGGCTACACGTCCTCCAAGGACGACCTGCTTTCGAGGCTGGCCAAGATAGAGGGCCAGATCCGGGGAATCAAGCGGATGGTCGAGAGTGACCGCTACTGCATCGACATCATCACCCAGATTTCCGCCGTTCAAGCGGCGCTGGGAAAGGTGGAACTGAGCCTGTTGGAGGGCCACATGCTCCACTGTCTCCTTGGGCATGGGGGAGGCCCGGACACGCCCGAGGCTCAGACCGCGGAGGTCATGAGCGTTGTGGCCCGAATGATGTCCAAGTAGGCAGCGGAGGTCAGCTCAGCATTACCAGCCCGTCGGCAG
>JAKAEN010000071.1 GCA_021818355.1 Actinomycetes bacterium
GGGACGCGGCTTGACATGCATAGGAGAATCGCGGGCGAAAAGGAGGACCTTGGGAAAGACTGAAGCCCAGCTCTGAACTGGGCTTTTCTAGCTGGCGGACCAGGGCTCGAACCTGGAACCTCCTGATCCAAAGTCAGGCGTTCTGCCAATTGAACTATCCGCCAATAGTTAACGATCCTACCGAAACGCGGCACCCATCCGCCGAGTCGATCGGCACCTCCGCCGACGGCTCGGAGAAGGTACGCCCGGGCCTGCCGGACTGCACGTTCCGTGCCGTATGCGGCTAGTTTCTATTGCACTATGGGATCACTTATCAAGAAGCGCCGCAAGCGCATGCGCAAGAAGAAGCACAAGAAGATGATGAAGAAGACGCGCTGGCAGCGTAGAGCCGGTAAGTAACAGGTTTCCCAGGACCCGGCTCTTTGAGACCGGGTCCTGCTGTGTCCGTCCTGCGCACCTAGAGTGCGTCTATTTCGCGTACCTCCGCTGCGACGCATCTGAGCCCGCCTTCTTCGAAGGCAACCACCCCGGGAGCGAGACGGTGCATACCCTCGAGCCCAAATCCTGCCAGGGTGCCCTCGGCAAAATAGGTCGAGCCCGAACCGGCCATGCGCGGCCTGGTTCCAATCTTCGCGGCGATCATCTCCCGGTAGAGGCCCAGCTCGGGCGTCACCGAGATCGCCGCCTCCTCGAGATCGTTGCCGCTTTCCTGGAAGTCCCCCCGCGCCCCCCGGTCGTAAGCTCCGTAGACCGCGCCGGTGGGCGAGTGAAGAGGTATCAGGAAGAGCACCCAGCGTCCCTCCCCCGTCGGAAGCGGCTCCAGCTCGTCCCCCACGCCGGTGACCAAGGCACGCCTTAGCGAGAGGCAGAAGGGAACGTCCGAGCCGAGCGCCAGCACCGAGCGGGGATCAGCCCCCGGCTGAAGTGCGCGAAGCACCGCTGCAGCGTCGGCCGAACCGCCGCCCAGACCCGCACCGGGCGGGATCCTCTTCACCAGCTCCACCCTGCCGCGCACTCCTGTCATCGCCATGGCCCGGGCAACCAGGTTGCTCTCGCCGAGTGGGACCTCGGCAAGGGGGAAGCCCATTCCGGCGAGGCCGAGCGGGTCGGAAATGGAGATCTCGGTCTCTGCGGCTTGGCTCGCGGGGAAGAGACGTAGCTCGTCGAAGAGGGAGACCGAGACCATCTCCGAGGCCAGCGTATGCAGGCCGTCATCGCGGACTCCCGTCACCCGCAGCGACAGCGTCAGCTTTGCGGGCGCCAGCAGCAAGCGACCCTCCACGCGCTCAGGCATGACCCCCCTCCCCCGGAGAGAGGGCCACGCCGATTGCCAGCCACTCCTCGATGGTGAGGCTCTCAGGACGCCGGGTCTCCCCCACCCCACTCTTGGCCAGTGCCGCCGACAATCTCTCGTCGGCGAGGGTGCGCCGAAGCATCTGGCGCCGATGGGCAAAGGCGGCACGAGCCGCACCGACCGCGGAGTCCACCGCCTCGGAGCCATACCCGTCGAGATAGCGCGAGTCGGCGCGCAACTCCAGCACCGCCGAGGCGACATTCGGCACCGGCATGAAGACCGTGGCGGGCACCCGGGCGGCGATGGAGGCGGCGAAGCGGAGCTGGATCTTCAGAGAGGCGGCCGAGCTCTCACGGGTTCCCGGCTTCGCGGCCAGGCGCTCGGCAACCTCCTTCTGCAGGAGGAATGCCATGCCTTGGATACCGGCCCCCTCCTCGACGAGCTTCATGATGATCGGCACCGAGACGTTGTAAGGGAGGTTGCCAACCACCCGGCGAATGCTGCGGCTCGTGAGCAGCTCGCCCCAATCCACCTCGAGCGCATCGGCCACGATGACCTCGACGTTCCCGATCCCCCGGGTCTCCAGGACCCGGTTGAGCAAGGAGGCGATCTCCTCGTCCTTCTCGACGGCGGTCACACGTTGGCAGCGCTCGGCGAGAAAGACGGTCAGCGAGCCGATTCCGGGCCCGATCTCGGCCACCGGGCCGCCCTCCCCGGCCGCAATGTTGGCGATCTTCTTCGCGTAGTTCTGGTCGACGAGGAAGTTCTGGCCCAGCGAGCGTTTGGGGGCGCGGCCGCTCGAGCCGAGCAGCTCGGAGATCTCGCTCTTGGTGATGCCGGACTGGCTCAAGGCTCCCGGATGGCTCCCGCGTCTTCCGGTTCCGCACGACGCGGCCCCGATTCCTGGCCTACGAGCCTAAAGCTCGCCCGGCGCGCGCCAACGCGGCCGGAACGAGGTGAAGGATCCTCGTCAGGCCGTCGGCTCGGCGAGACCGAAGACCGCTCGCGCGTTGGCGGCCGTCACCGCCGCCAGCTCGGCCGGATCCATTCCTCTCCGGGCGGCGATGAACTCCCCGACAAGCGAGACGAAGTGCGGCTTGTTCGGCTTGCCCCGATATGGCACCGGGGTCAGATAGGGCGAGTCCGTCTCCACCAACATCCTCTCCGTTGGGCAAAGCGTGGCCGCCTCGGCGTTCTCGGCCGCGCTCTTGAAGGTGACGATGCCGGAGAACGAAATCAGGGAGTCGAACTCGAGGCAGCGCTTCAACTCCGCCGGCCCGCCGGTGAAGCAGTGAAAGACGATCCTGGTGCGGGAGTGCTCACGAAGCAGCTCGAAAGTGTCGTCCCAGGCCTCGCGGGTGTGTATCACCAGCGGAAGCGAGAGCGAGTTGGCCAGTTCGATCTGGCGAAGAAAGATCTCGCGTTGCGCATTGCGGTCGGAGTAGTCGTAGTAGAAGTCCAGCCCGCATTCGCCGATCCCGGCCAGCACTCCGGCCGGGGCCTCGACCACCATGCGGGTGAAGGCCTCCCAGCTGCCGGCCAGCGCCTCGTCGGCGTCATGGGGGTGTATCCCAGCGGTGGCGGCGATGGAGAGCTGCGGGAAGCGCGGACGGAGCTCGGTGGCCACCTTGATGGCGCGCTCGGTGGTGGCGGCGGTGGTGCCGATGAGCATCATCCCCACCAGCCCGTTCTCCAGTCCCTCGGCGGCGGTCGCGGCGGGATCCTCGTCCTCGTGGGCGTGGCAGTGCGAATCGAACCAGCGAGACTCAGGCACCGGCGGCCTCCAGCCTCGGGAAGAGAGGCGCCGCCTTGGAGATGGAGGCGCCACCGGCGTAGAGCCCGACCCGGAGAGCATCCGGGTAGCCGCCTTCCACGGAGGCGGGATCGATTCCGATGGCGGCAAGGATCTTGGGCGAGGCCTCGGTCAGCACCGGCGCCACCAGGACCGCCACCAGACGCAGGATCTCGAGCGCATCACCTAGCGGCTCGGCGGCCTCGGCCGGGTCTGAGGCCTTCCACGGTGCGCGCTCCTCCAGCACCGCGTTGGCGAGGCGGACCATGGCCTGCACCTCCTCCAGTGCCTGGGCGGTGGCGAAGCCGTTCCAGCCCTCCCGGGCTTTGGCGACGTGGGGCTCGATCCGCTCGGCGGCGATGGCTCGCCCGGTATAGGCGGGCGCCACTCCTCCCAGGCCCTTGGCCACCACGTTGGTGACCCTGGAGAGCAGGTTGCCGATGTTGTTGGCCAGCTCCACGTTGTAGCGGTGCTCGAGGGCCTCCAGGGAGAAGTCACCGTCGGCTCCGAGGGCGTGCTCGCGAAGCAGGTAGTAGCGCACCGCATCGGTTCCGTAGGTCCCGACCAGCTCGATCGGGTCCACCCCGTTCCCGCCCGACTTGGCCATCTTCTCGCCTTTGACCAGCAGCCAGCCATGCACCAACAGCTTGGAGGGGGGCTCGAGCCCGGCCGCCATCAGCATCGCCGGCCACCAGACGCAGTGGAAGCGGATGATGTCCTTGCCGATCAGGTGATGCGAGTGGCTCCAGTAGCGGGAGAAGCGCTCGAAGTCCACGGCATAACCCGTCGCGGTCACGTAGTTGATGAGGGCGTCGAACCATACGTAGCAGACGTGGCTCTCGTCCCAGGGGAGGGGGATGCCCCAGTCGATGGAGGTGCGGGAGATGGAGATGTCCTCGAGCCCGCCCTTGATGAAGGAGTAGGCCTCGTTACGCCTGAAGTCCGGGAAGACCGCCTCCGGCTCGCGGTCGTACCACTCTATGAGGGCCTCCTGGAAGGCGGAGAGTCGGAAGAAGTAGTTCTCCTCCTCCATCTCGGTGAGGGGTCGCTTGTGCACCGGGCAGTTGCCGTCGGGAGCGTCGTTGGCGGTGTAGTAGGCCTCGCAGGAAACGCAGTAGCTACCGGTGTAGACGCCTTTGTAGATGTAGCCGCGGTCGTAGATGGCCTGAAGGAACTTCTGCACCGCCTTGGTGTGGCGCTCCTCGGTGGTGCGGATGAAGTCGTCGTATTCGATGCCGAGCGCCACCCAGGCCGACTTGAAGCGCTCCGAATAGGTGTCGGTCCAGTCCTGGACGCTCATGTTGTTGCGCGCGGCGGAGTCGGCGACCTTCTGGCCGTGCTCGTCGGTCCCGGTGAGGAAGTAGACGTCGTCCCCCAGGCCGCGATGCCAGCGGGCGAATGCATCGGCATTGATCATCGAGTAGGCGTGCCCCAGGTGTGGGGCGTCGTTCACGTAATAAATCGGTGTGGATATGAAGAACTCGGTCACGGATTACCCTCGCTCGATGCCTACGTCAAGACTAAATGCGGGTAATGCCGCCTTGGCCGGAGCGTCTCAGCTCAAGCGGGCGTAGATCTCCGAGCGCGGCAAACCCGTCAGTGCCGCCAGCCGCTTGGCGCGCTCGGAGCGGCTGAGGGAGTTGTCCAGGCATGCCTCGAGGACCGTGGCGAGCGACGCCGTGCGCTCCTCGGCCACCGCCGCCAGCGAGGCGTGCGGAAGCACGATCACGTATTCGCCACGAGGCTCCTTCACGCGCTCGGCACGGGAGAGCTCCGCAAGTGTGCCGGCGATGCGCTCCTCGTGCAACTTGGTCAGCTCCCGGCAGATCACCGCCTCGGCCTCCTCCCCCAGCGCCTGGCCGAGGGCGGTGACCACCTTGGCGACGTCGTGCGGGGAGACGTATCCCACCAGGGCCGCTCCCCCTTCGGCTGCCGAGCGCAAGGAGCGCTCCAGCTCTGAGCGGACCGGACGCAGGAAGCCGGCGAAAAGATAAGGCCCGCCGACCACCCCGGAGAGGGCGACGGCCGCCGACTCCGCGGTGGGGCCGGGAATCACCGCCACCTCCAGGCCCTGCGAGACGACCAGGTGCACCAGCGCGGTGCCGGGGTCGGAGATGGCGGGCATCCCTGCGTCGGTGACCAACGCAACCGAGATCCCGGAGGACAACTTGGCGGCTATCTCCTCGGCAGAGCGCGAACCGCGCTCCTCGCTGTGGCGCCGCACCCCCTTGCCCCGGATCCCCAGGTGGCTGAGGAGCGCCCTCGCCTTGCGGGTGTCCTCGGCGTAGATCTCGTCCACCTCGGCAAGGGTGCGCACCGCACGGGCGGTGATGTCCTCGAGGTTGCCGATGGGCGTCCCGACCAGATAAAGGCATCCGCCGTGTCGTTCAGCCACGGAGCTCCAGCTTGTCACCCACGTGGATGTCGAAGTTCGCCGAGACGCGCACCGGCATCACGACTATGGCGCCGGCGTGGAGGGAGAATCCGCCGATCCGGTTGGGGGCCAGGCTGCGCAGCGATGTCACGTTCATCTCCTTGTCGCACACCACCACCAGCACCTTCTCGTGCGCCAGGAAGGAGTGGAGCAGATGCCTCCCCTCGAGCACCACGGACTGCTCCCGGGCGAGCACCGCGGCCCTTTCCCACGGCCACGCCCGTGACTTGGGCGTGAACACCACGGCGCTAGATAGGACGTTTGCGTCCTTGAGCAGCCAGCTCACAGCAGTTCTCCTTGACCGGAGCCGGTCGGCGGGCTGTGCCCTACTTGCTCACGTTGAAGCGGATCTCCAGCACGTCGCCGTCTTTGACTTCGTAGTCCTTGCCTTCGAGGCGAATCTTACCAAGCGACTTGGCGGCATTCCAGGAGCCGATCTCCAATAACTCGTCCCAGTGGATCACCTCGGCTCGGATGAAGCCGCGTTGGAGGTCGGAGTGGATCACGCCCGCGCACTCTGGAGCCTTGGCGCCGGCCCGGAAGGTCCAGGCGCGGGACTCCTTGTCCCCAGTGGTGAAGAAGGTCCGCCTGCCCAGGATGTTGTAGGCGGCGCGCGCCACGCGGGGAAGGGCGCCCTCGCCGAGGCCCAGGCCCTCCAGCATCTCGGCACGCTCCTCCGGCTCGAGCAGCGCCAGCTCGGCCTCCAGCTTCACCGAGACCGCCAGCACCAGGCTCTGCGGCCCGAGCGCCTCCGAAACCGCCGCCTCCAGCTCCGCGGCTTGGCCGAGCTGGTCCTCTCCTATGTTCACAACCGCGAAGACCGGCTTGTCGGTGAGGAGGAAGGCGCTGCGCAAGGATTCCAGCGTGTCGGCCGGCAGTCCCGCGCGATAGATGGGAGTTCCCTCCCCCAGCACCCTCGCGGCCTCCTCGAGGACCGCCACCCCGGCGGCTTGGGACTTGTCCGCCCGGGCGCTCCGCCGGCGGCGCTCCAGCTGGGTCTCGCACGTCGCCAGGTCGGCCATGACCAGCTCCAGCTCCAGCACGGAGAGAGCCGCCACGGGATCGTCCTCGCCAGCCACGTTGGGGTCCTTGAAGGCCCGCACCACCAGGCAGAGGGCGTCCATCTCCCTCACCCCGGCCAGGAAGCGGTTGCCCAGGCCCTCGCCGGTGGAGGAACCCGCCACCAGTCCGGCGATGTCGGTCAGCTCGAAGTGCGCGGCCACCACCTTGCGGCTCTGGGAGATGCGCGCCAGGGCGTCGAGGCGCGAGTCGGGCACTATCGCCACCCCGGTGGTCGTCTCGGTGGTGGAGAATGGGTGCGCGGCCACCGGCACGGCGCCGTTGGTCAGCGCGTTGAAGAGTGACGACTTGCCCGAGTTGGCCAGGCCCACCAAACCGATGCGTTCCAAATCCAGCTTCCCTTTTTCGATTGGCATCCCGGCCGTAACCGGGCCCAATCAATAGTAGGGCGTGGCGCCCCGGGCATCATCTGCCCGGCTGGGTGACCATGAGCACTGCCGCCAGCACCAGGGCCAGGTCGGAGACCAGGCTCCGCTTGACGAGCGCGGCTCCCGCGGCACGGGCAATGGCCAATCCCTCCTCGCCGGAGGCCAGCGCCTTGCGGATGCGCCCCTCCAGGGGCCAGATGGCCATGGCCACAAAGGCGGCGGCGATTACGTAGTCGACGACGACGATGCGCAGCCAGGGATAGCTTGCCAGCCGTGCGCTGCGGTGGTTGAGGAGAAGGAGGGCCAGGCCGAGGATGCCGGTCGCCCAGACCATGGAGCGCGAGACGGTTCGCTTGGAGGCGAAGAAGCGCTCCGCCTCCTCGCCCGGCGTCCCCAGCCTCCTCGCGTAGTAGGCCGAGAGCGCCACCGACCCGAAGCCGATCAGCGCCGCGGTGGCGTGCGCGAGGAGCAGGACGACGTAGGCGGGCTGATTCGCGGTCACGCGGCTCCCCTCAAGGCACCAGGCGGCGATAGGCCTCCGCCAGCGCCTTGGCGGCCAGCTCCACGTCCGAGGGCGAGGTGGAGGTGGAAAAGGAAAAGCGCAACGAGCTCTTGGCCAGCGGGGCCGCGACTCCCATGGCCAGAACCACGTGGCTGGGCTCAAGCGCCCCGGAGGCGCACGCCGAGCCGGCGGCGGCGGCGATTCCCGCTTGGTCCAGCAGGAAGAGGAGCTCTTCGGAGGTGGCGCCGGGAAGGAGCAGATGGGTGATGGCCGGGGAGCGGAGCGCTCCCGCACCGCTCACAACCGCGGCAGGGACCAGCTCCGCGATCAGTGCCTCGAAGCGCTCCTGCAGGCTGCCCATGTAGGCGGCCGAGGACGCCGCGGAGGCCTGTGCCGCCTCCAGGGCCACGGTCATGGCCGCGATGGCTGGAAGGTCCTGGGTCCCGGGGCGAAGGTCGCGCTCCTGGCTGCCCCCCAGGAAGAGCGGGCGCAGAGCGCCCCTGTCTTTGGCCACCAGGATCCCGCAGCCCTTTGGGCCCCCGAACTTGTGCGCGCTCAAGGAGAGGAGGTCCGCCTCGGCGCCGATCGGTGCCAGGGGCTCCACCACGGCGGCCTGGACCGCGTCGGTGTGGAAGAGCGCGCCGGGCGCGTGCTTGCGCACCATCCCCGCCAGGATCTCCACCGGGTAGGAAACCCCGGTCTCGTTGTTGACCGCCATCACCGAAACCAGCGACAGCGCCGAGGAGCGCTCTTTGAGAAAGGCGCGGAAGCGGTCCCGGTCAAGAGAGCCGTACGCCTCCACCGGAATCAGCTCGCCTCCCGCGTGGAGCACCGGGGCGATGACCGCCTTGTGCTCCACCGCGCTCGCGGCCACCAGGCCGGCGTGGACCCGGCCGGTGACGGCCAGGTTGTCGGACTCGGTGGCTCCGGAGGTGAAGTAGACCTCCGCTGGGGTGCAGCCGAGCAGGGCCGCACAGCGCTCGCGGCACTCGTCCAGCTTGGCCATGGCCGCGCGTGCGGCGCGATGCGATCCCTGGGGGTTGGCCGGGTAGTCCTCGGCCACCTGCGCGTACTCCGCCAGGGCGGCGGGAGTCATGGCGGTGGTGGCCGCCGAATCGAGGTAGATCGCCACCCCTCCAGACTACCGGCGAGCCGGATTTCGGAAATGGCGCCATCAATGCCATCGGCGCCGGCGCTGGCTACAATCCCACCCATGACCGCGCACATCGAGACGGCCGTCATTGTCAGGAGACCCCGGGCCGCGGTCTTCGAGCGCCTGGCCCGGCTGGAGGCCCACGCGGATTGGATGGGCGATGCAGCATCCATAACCTTCCTCACCCCCCAGCGCCAGGGTGTGGGGACGGAGATGCTGGTGGAGACCCGCGTCGGCCCGCTCAGGAGTGGCGACCGCATGCGGATCACCGAGTGGCGCGTCGGCGAGGTCATAGGCATCTCCCACCTCGGAGAGGTCAAGGGAGACGGCGTGATGGAGCTCACGGACTACGGTGCGGGCTGGACCCTGGTGCGCTGGACCGAACGGCTCAAGCTTCCGGCGCGCTTCGGAGGGGCGCTGGGCGAGCTTGCCGCGGCGCCGATCCTGCGAATGATCTTCCGCGCCGACCTGGCCAGATTCGCAAAACTGGTCGAGGCAGAGGGGGACATAGCCCCCGAGCAGGGATAGCATTGTAATTTATCCACACTTTGCGCCTGGACGAGCCTTATACCCAAACGTTTGTCCCGGAAAGGGGCGCCTGCACGGGGAGTGAGACGCGGCAATGGCAAAGACGGCCGAGACGAAGGTGGCGCCCTGGAGACGGCCGGTGGCCGTCCTCACCGTCTCCCATGCCATCCAGCACCTCTACAACGCCGGGATCGCGCTCACCTACCCCTTCGTAATCATCGCCTTCCATACCAGCTACACCACCCTCGGCATCTACCTGACCATCGCGGGCGTGCTGGGCGGCCTGTTGCAGGGGGCCACCTGGCTGGTGCGCAAGTACTCGACCCGCTCGGTGCTGGGCGCGCAGAACTTCGGCCTGGCGCTGGCAGCGGTGGCCGGTGCGGCGTCCGGGACGCTGGGCCTCTTCGGCCTGGCCCGGGTCTTCTCCTCCCTGGTCTACTGGCCACAGCACCCCCTCGGCAGCGCATACCTAACCAACCGCTACC
This sequence comes from Actinomycetes bacterium, assembly GCA_021818355.1. GTDB lineage: Bacteria > Actinomycetota > Acidimicrobiia > Acidimicrobiales > Acidimicrobiaceae > Acidithrix. Next base: position 9,637 of record JAKAEN010000071.1, read on the forward strand.
CGAAGCGCAAAGGGTCGGTGCTGGCCTGGCACACCACCGGTGGGACCATCGGGACCATGGCGGTGCCCATCCTGCTCTCCATCGCCATCGCCGCCTTCGGGTGGAGGGATGCGCTCTATCTGCTGGCCATCCCCCTCGCCCTGGGCGGCGTCTACGTGGCGACGGCTCTGGCGCGCGACCGCGTCGACGAGGAGGAGCATGCCGTAGCTGCCCGGCCTCTAGCCGTCCAGATCCGGGCGCTCGCCAACCGATCCAGCGCCACCGTCCTGGCCGCCTCGGTGATATCGGCGGCCGGCCGCGGGCTGGGGGTGCTGGCGGCATACGTCCCCGCCTTCCTGCACCACCAGAAGACGCTCTCCACGGTGGAGGTAGGCGTCGTCTTCACCATCATGAGCGTCGGCGGGATCGCCGGACCACTCTTCGCGGGCTGGCTGGCCGACCGCATCGGCAAGCGGGTGGCCCTCCTCGGCACCTACATCATCGGCGCGGCGATGATCGCGGCCTTCATGCTGGTGGGCAACTCCATGCTGGCCCTCTCGGTGATGGCGCTCCTGGTCGGGATCTTCGCCTACAGCGAGTCCCCCCTATTGCAGGCGATGTTCGCCGACACCGTCAACCCCGCGGAGTCCAGGCAGGCTTTTGGCCTCTTCTTCGCCATCGCCTATGGGATCGGCTCATTCTGGCTCTTCGCAGTGGGGCTGCTCATCGACAAGGCCGGCTTCCACGCGGCCTTCTACGCCATCGCCGCCTCCTTCGTGGTGGCCGCTCTCGTCATCGCGACCCTGCCTCGGGCCAAGGCCACGGGAACCCCGATCGCCACCGCCTAAGGGCGATCTCCTCGGGAAGCCTCCTCGTCCGGCCACAGCGCTTCAGAGAGGTCGCTGCCGACGGCGTTCAGGGAGCCTCCGAAAGCTGAGACGGCTCCTCGGCCGCAATTCCCAAGCCATTGGAGAGACCCCAGTCTCTTGACCTTCCAATGCGAAGTCGTCCAAGCCCGGGCCGGGATTGACTCGCCGCAGGCGCAAGGCGGTCCGCCGCTTTGGGCTTCCATCGCAGCCCGAGCATGGCCAAGACCGTGAGTCCGGCCGAGAACGCGGCCACCAGCGCCAACCTGGCCACCTCCGGCGCGTGCAGCGCGCCACCCTGAGAGAAATCGATCAGGGTGGCGGCGATGCCCACGGCATTGATGAGCGTGAGCACCAGCACAATCTGATTCAGCTTGACCGTTTGGTCGTCCTGGACCCGGTTCAGGAACCTATCTCCCATGACTCCCAACGCCACCTGTCGCTCCTCCACGTCGGCCAGCATGGAGTCCAGGTTCCAGCGATCGGCCAGGCGCACCCAGAGCTCGTGACCAAGCGGAGGGAGCCTGAGGACCTCGTCCGCAAATAGGGACCTGAACAGCACCACGCTGTCATGCATGTCAAGCAGGTCCAGGCTCCGGCTGCGAATGGCCCGCGTGCGACGATGGCTGCGCAGAGCGGCCAGGTCGACGAGTTCGCGAGTGGCCTGCCTGCCGATCCGGTAGGTGCCCGCCCAGTAAGCGTTCAGGCGCGTGACGACTTCGGCGAACGCGTTTAGAAGCTCCTCCGGCGTCGCGTCTCGCGAGACCACCGGCGAGACGCCGATATTCGGGGCCACCAGAGCCTCTTTGCCTCCCTTGGAGTAGACGAAGATGGACTTGTCGTGAACCGGTCCGACCGCCTTTGCGGTCGGAAGCAAGGGGGCTCCTTCGCCGCGGACGACCAAGGCCG
>JAKAEN010000072.1 GCA_021818355.1 Actinomycetes bacterium
GCAACGGTAGAGGGAGACCTAGCCGGCCGTGGCCACCGAGCGGCCGACGCGGATCCTCCACACTGCGGGGCCGGCTTCGATGACGTCCCAGGAGAACTCGCCTGAGTGCTCGGCCTCGAACTGGTAGCGCAGGGGCTTGGGATCGTGATCGTTCACCAGGATGAACCCCGCTCCCGGCTCGAGGGCGGCGTAGGTAGCAAAGATGGTCTCGTGGCGCTGGGCGGGAGCAAGCCTCCGCACGTCAAGAGTCGCGTTCTGGCCGGCCTCGGGGCGCTCGCGTCTCGACGTGAGCTTCACGGGCTCGGCCGTCACCGATCGGACCAGCTTGTGCAGTGCTGCCGTGACCTTCACCCCCAGCTCGGGCCGCCCGCCTCTGACCAGCGTCCACGCCTCCGCGGTCAGTCTGCAGGCGCGGTCACCCTCCCCCACGGTGGCCAGCACGGTCGCTGCGTCAAGCAGCAGTCGCAGCAGCCCTCCCTCGGCATCCCCCGAGGAGGTTGGGTCCTCTTCCCCTGGCCGGGACGAGGACTCCAGCGAGTGGTGCATCCTCTCGAGCAAGACACCCAGCTGGACATCGGGATCCGCGGCCAGCACCGGCAGTATTCGCTCATTCTCCTTTGCGACGTGCTCCCTGAAGAGAACCTCTATCGCTTTGGCCTCGGTGACCGCGGAAATCTCGTCGGCGGTTGCAAGACGGTCAAGAAGGGCGGAGAGCTGCCGATGCTCGCCCACCATGCCCGCGATAGTTTCGCCGAGCTTCTCCTGCTCGCTGGCCACCTGGTAAATCGTCTGCTCCTCGGCCACGGCGTGGGGCAACACCTCGCTCGCCATGTAGGCGAGGAGTTCCGCCTGGGATGCTCCATCACCTCCTGCCTGGATCGTCGCCACTCGTCGCGACACGCCCTCCTCCAAGGCGGCGTGGTGCCCCAGCATCGCCTCCAACGCCTGGGTGCTTGTCATCATCTCGTGCTCCTTGGATTCCGTGCCCTTCAGGCATTATTTCTAGTTTTTACTATAAAAACAATGCCACATCAGGCGGTCGGGGCGCAAGAGCCGGGAACGTACTCATTAAACGAGACGGCGAAAGGCGAACGGCGCGAGGCGGCAACGGCTGCCGAACCTGGAAATGAAGGTGCGGATCGGAGCGCCTTGCCGGCGGCTTGCGCCTTCAGCAGCGTCGCCCTCTCCTGACATGATGTCGCGGATGGCTCAGCCGAATTGGCAGCTTCCGCCCCCTCACTCACACTTTTGGCGGGCTTAATGGCCGCGAGGCCGCCTAGGCGTCGTGCCTTTCGACCGCCACGAAAGCAACGAGGACAAGCACGGCGGCGAGCGCGAGATAGATGGCGGTCTCTATGGCCTGGAAGGTCCAGAACCTATTCGCAGGTTGAAATTCCACCAGCGCCTTCCAGCCATGCGACCCTAGGCATCGATCAAAAGGTGCGCTTCCCAGGAGGGACCTGCAGGCGGCCGGGAAGGAAGCCGCCACGAGGTGCACCTTGTCAAAAACATTGCCAGAGGCGTCAAGGATCGAGCTGTTGATGGGCCAATACGACCCGGACGGGGGCGCACTCTGGCTCCCAAGCGGGAAGACGGCCGTCCTGGGCGCGAGGTAGTGCGGGCGTAGGACATAGTCGATGGCGAATCGCACCGCCGTGAAGACGCCGAGCGTCATGGCGAGCGCCGGCAGGACCCGGCGCGCGATCGCGCCCACGCCGATGCCCAGCGCAACCGCGAAGACCGCGTATCCGACCGGAACCAGCCCCTGAGTGTCGAAGTGGCCCAGGCTAAAGCGGGATTGGTCGACTGCGTTGACCGGGCCGGACCACCAGGTGACCAGGAGGCTGATCGCGGCCCCCCAGACGGCCGCCGCCGCCAACATCCAGGCGGTCTTGACCGCGAGCCATCTACGCCTCGTCACCGTCTGCGTCCAGACCAGCAGCTGCGTGCCCGCCTCGATCTCCGCGGCCACCAGGGGTGCGCCCCAGAAGAGGCCGAACAGCGCCGGAACTACAGCGGTCAGACCTATCAGATCGAATAGCAGCCCGTAGTTGGCGAAAAGGCCGGTGCCGACGTCCGTGCAGGTGCCCGGCGATCCACACCCTTTAATCGCCGCGGAGTAGGCCGAAGCGAGATGGACGCCCGTCGGCACCAGGATCACCGCGAGGAGCGCGAGCCCAAGCGCCGCAAAGCCGAGCTGATTGCGATGCTGGCGCCATACCAGGTAGTTCATCCTTCGCCCCCTTGGGCATGCAGCAGGCGCAGGTCAGCCGGGGCTCCCTGGCTCATGTATCCGAGTACGATCTCCTCCAGGCCGACGGAGTGGACTTCGCATTCGGGCTCGAAGGAGGCAGCACCGGCGCGCACAAGCATCGTCGTTTCACGCGCCGAGCGGAAGGAGTTCACCACCTTGACCCCTGCCGGCACCCGCTCGCCGCCGCCGCCAGGGCATTTGACCAAGCGGTGGGACCCGATGATGTCGTCGACGTCTGCACAAAGCTGGGTTCGGGAAGCCGCGAGGAGGACGAGATAGTCACTAACGCGGTGAAGCTCCGTGATCAGGTGGGACGAGATGAGAACTGTGAGCCCGCCCTCGGACACGTCTTCAGCTAGAACGCCGAGGAAGTGGCGGCGTGCCAGGGGGTCGAGGGCGGCAAGCGGCTCGTCAAGCAAGAGGAGCTTCGGCTTCTTTGCCAATGCGAGCGCGAGGCCGACCTGCGCCCTCTGTCCGCCCGAAAGCGTGCCAACCGGCTTGTCGGCGGGAATTTCGAGCTGCGCGAGCCGGTGGCGCGCGCCGGTGGTGTCCCATCTGGGATTGAGCCGGGCGCCAATGGCGATGTGGTCTTTCGCGGTCAGCCGTTTCCAGAGAGGGACGTCTTGGGCGAGGAAACTGACGTTGGCGAGGAACTCATGATCCTGCCCCGGCGCATGTCCCAATACATTGACCACACCCGCGCTTGGCCGCGCCAGGCCCGCAAGACAGCGAAGCAGTGTCGTCTTGCCTGAGCCGTTTGGACCGACCAGCGCACATATCCGGCCCTCTGGCACTGTGATTGTGCAGTCTCGGAGCGCCACCGTGGACTTGAAGCTCTTGGTGAGGCCCACGGCCTCGACGGCGGCGGTCTGTGCGCTGGACCCACCCGTCATGCCACGCCGGCCTGGTCGGCGGGGCGCATCGCGCCGTCCATCAAACCCTGGATCCCTTCGTCATCAAGGCCGGCGGCACGGGCACGCTGCACCCAACTCGCAAGATCGTGCGCCAGCTCCCTGAACACATCGGGTCCAGGGCCCGAAAGGCCCTGAACGACGAATGTTCCCTGCCCAGGCCGCCCCTGGACCAGTTGGTCGCGCTCAAGCTCGCGGTAGGCCTTGAGGACGGTATTGGGGTTTATGGCCACCCGCGCAACGACCTCTTTGACCGTTGGCAACTGATCGCCCACCCGAAGCCGGCCCAGCCGGAGCGCCTGGCGCACTTGTTGAACCAGCTGCAGATAGGGCGGAACGCCGGACTGGCTGTCCACGACGAAAGCAATCACCCGCGCCTCCCTTAGTAACGTTTATCTAACATCATAGATAAATAGAGCTATCGCGTCAAGCGGCAGCGACGCCGTCCCATTGCAGTCGGGCGACACCCGGGTCTGGAAGGCCGTTTGCGAACCCATCCGTGAAAAGGTGTTTCCATAGGCCCGAAGCTCGTTGAGGTGGCACGCACGGCGCACCGCACGGCCGGTGGCGGGGGAAAATCCGATCGAGAACCGCCTCTTCACCAGGGGCCATGCGAACCGGTCAGGATAGCCGCAAGATCTGGGACCCGATGGACGGCAGATCCAGATAATTATGAGTATCATACTGAGTATGCTCCAGGAAGGAGAGCGCCGTGAGCATTCAACATGCCCTGCTCGGGCTGCTTAGCACCGGCCCGAAGTACGGCCACCAGCTCAGGGTGGAATTCGAAGAGCGAACCGGAGACGTCTGGCCGCTCAACGTCGGGCAGGTCTACACGACCCTGCAACGCCTGGAGCGCGACGGCCTCGTCCAGTCCGACGGTGAACCCGACGGCCCGCGCAAGACATACCGCCTGACCGAGCAAGGCAAGCACGAATTGGACGAGTGGCTTTACACCCCGCCGGACCTCACCGCCCCACCCCGCGACGAATTAGTGATCAAAGTCCTGGTGGCTCTGCAGATCCCAGACGTCGATGTTCGAGAGATCTTGCAGAGCCACCGGCGCCACGTGTTGGAGCTCATGCAGCAATGGACCCGGTTGAAGGAGAACGAGGCGGAGTCCGACGTCGCCCTTGCACTGGTGGTGGACGCCGAGCTCTTCCGCCTGGACTCGGTGGTCCGTTGGCTGGACGCGGCGGACGGCCGCCTCAAGAGAATGGCGCTCGAAGCAGAGCCGCCGGCAAAGGCAGGTCCGCAGCTGCGGCGGCGTTCGGCGGTGAGGCGATGAGCACCCTGGACCTTATCAACATTTCCAAGGTCTATGGAACCGGCGCGAGTGAGGTGCGAGCTCTGCAGGAGGTGAATCTCAGCGTGGAGCCGGGCTCGTTCGTGGCGGTTATGGGACCGAGCGGATCCGGCAAATCAACGTTGCTGACCATCGCCGGAACCCTGGAAAGTCCCTCGAGCGGAGAAGTGGTGATCGAGGGGAGGTCCGTGGAGGGGATGGCCGCCGAGGAGAGGGCTCGGCTCCGGCGGCGCACTGTCGGCTACGTCTTCCAGGACTTCAACCTGCTGCCCGGCCTAACCGCCGTCGAGAACGTCTCGCTTCCACTCGAACTCGACGGCATGGGGCTTCGCGCCTCCCGCGAAGCCGGGCTATCCGCGCTTGCCAACCTGGGCCTGGAGCAAGTTGCCGGGCGCTTCCCCGACGAACTGTCCGGAGGCGAGCGCCAGCGCGTGGCGATCGCTCGGGCGGTGGTCGGGGAGAGGCGGCTCCTCCTGGCCGACGAACCGTCGGGAGCGTTGGACTCCAAGAACGCGGACACGGTTATGCGCATGATTCTCGCGGCCTGCAAGGGGGGCGTGGCCGCCGTGGTGGTCACCCACGATGCCCAGCTTGCCTCTTGGGCCGACCGGGTCGTCTTCCTCAGGGATGGGAAGATGGTGGACCAGACATCCCGGCCTGCGACCCCGGAAGAACTCATCGCCCCCTACCGGCGCCAGTGAACATGGCAACCATCACCCAAGCCCGGGACGTGAGGCCATCCACTTCGATAGCGGCGAGACGCGCCGTAACGCGATGGGCTTGGCGTCTGTTCAAGAGGGAATGGCGCCAGCATCTGCTGGTGCTGGGCCTGATCGTGGTGGCGGTGGCGGCGACGGTGCTAGGAGCAACCGTTGCCGGCAATTCTCCTCCTCCATTGGCCGCCACGTTTGGAAGCGCGCAGGACATCGCCACCTACACCGGTTCACCGTCCCACCTTGCCGACGAAATCGCCAAACTGCACGAACGCTTCGGCAAGGTGGAAGCCATAGAAGCCACCACCCTTGCACTTCCCGGTTCGACCAGGACCTACCAGCTTCGTCAGCAGGATCCTCACGGCCCCTTCAGCGGCCCCCTCCTCCAGCTGATTGCGGGGAGATATCCCTCCGGTGCCGGCGAAGTGGCAATGACGAAGTCCGTGGCCTCAGCACTTGGCCTTCAAATCGGGTCGAATTGGCTCGGCCTCGGCAATCCGCGAAGAGTGGTCGGCTTCGTTCGCAATCCCGACAGTCTGCTCCAGGAATTCGTCCTGATTCCTCCGGGTCAGCTGCCCAACCCGACGGAAGCAACCGTCTTCTTCGACGCCGGTGGCATTCCGCCTTTTGAAATCGGGCCCACCGCTCAGAGCCGCTCCTTCTCGAGACCATCAGCGGCACTCAACGCCGAGACCATCTCGATCGCCGCAATCACCATAGGCATGCTTCTCATCGCCTTGGTTTCCATCGGCGCCTTCACCGTGCTGGCGCAAAAGAGGTTGCGCTCGCTGGGAATGTTGGCCGCGGTAGGGGCGACTCCCAAACAGGTCGGCATGACCGTGAGGATGAATGGGCTTGCTGTGGGCGTGGTCGGCTCACTGCTTGGCAGCGCGCTCGGGATCGCCCTATGGCTCGCGTATCGGCCGGCTCTGGAGAACAGTTCTCACCACCTGATCGGGGCATTTGCGCTGCCTTGGGCGGTCCTGGCCGCCGCAGTCGCCCTGGGGATCGTAGCTACTTACTTCGGAGCGTCTCGGCCGGCACGGGCCATGGTGAAGACACCCGTGGTCGCCGCACTCTCGGGAAGGCCGGCGCCGCCACAGGCTCTCCACCGCTCGGCAATTCCCGGCGTTGCACTTCTCGTGGCGGCATTCCTGCTTCTCGGCTACGCAGCTGCGGGGGCCGGCGCACAGCCTCGACCGCCGGCTCTCGTGGCCGGGCTGGTCACGTTGGTTGTCGGTGTCGTCCTCCTTGCACCCTTCTCCCTGGCCCTGCTGGCCGCCCTCGGGCGCCGTGCCCCCATCGCCGTTCGGCTGGCGCTCCGGGATCTGAATCGGTACCGGTCCCGCTCTGGCTCGGCCCTATCCGCCATCAGCGTCTCGATCTTGATCGCCGCAATGGTGGTTGTGGCAGGCTCGATCCGCTATTCGTCCGTCGTCGACTACGTCGGTCCGAACCTTGCCTCCAATCAGCTCCTGATCCAGCTCCCGTATACTCCAGGACCCCAGGTGGCAACGGCCAAGCCGGGCAGTGTCACCAAGCAGGCCGGCCCGGGGACACCACAGTCGCCGACGGCGGCCATGACGCGCGCTGTGGAAAAGATCGCCTCGATGGTGGGCGGCGCCAAGCAGCTCCAGCTTGTGCAGGCGAACCTGTTTCTGCGCCACGCGGCCGCGGGACGCCAGTGGTCGGGCGCGGTCTATGTGGCCACGCCCCAGCTGCTCCGCTTCTTCGGGATCGAGAACTCCTCCATTTCGCCAAAGGCGCTGATCCTTAGCATGCGGCCCGGCCTGTCGAGCCTCGGCAAGATGCAGCTGATGCATGGCGGTGGATACACTCCTGGCGGCAGCAGCGGTGGCAGCTTCCCGTGTCCCGCCTACGACTGCCTGGCAAACCCCCAAATCCAGGAGATCAGCTCCCTCCCATCTGGAACGTCGGCTCCCAACACCGTCGCCACCGAGTACGCGATGAAGACGCTCCACCTAAGCAGCGAGTTCTCGGGGTGGCTTTTGCAGGCCGCCAAGCCAATAAGCGCCTACCAGCTAAATCAAGTTCGTGTCGCCGCCGCCGCAGCCGGCCTGCAGGTGGAAAGCAAGAACGAAGAGCCATCGTCGGCGCAGGTCATAAACTGGGCCACCGCCTTCGGAATCGCCCTTGCCCTGGCCATCCTGGCGATGAGCGTCAGCCTCGTCCGCAGCGAAGCCGCCAACGACCTGCGCACCCTCTCGGCCACCGGGGCGGGACGGCACACGCTCCGGGCTTTGGCCGCATCCTCGGCGGCCGCGCTCGCGCTGGCAGGTGCTGTTCTGGGTACCGCAGCCGCCTACATCTCAGTGGCCGGCGTGCTGCGAACCAACGTGCTGAACGGCGGTCTCGCATCACTCGGAAACGTTCCGGTTCCCAACCTGGTCGCAATCCTGGTAGGAATGCCCCTTCTGGCGGGCCTGGCCGGATGGGTCCTGGGAGGTAAGGAGCCGCCCGCCCTCGCGCGACGGGCCATCGAATAGACGCGCTTGCAGGACAGGGGCGCACCACCTGACTGCCACGCGGGGTGGCCACATCGGACAGCCAGAGCGGAGAGCAAATCAGCTCGGGGCACACGGCCTAGAGAACCACCCGAGGCTCTGCAGCTCACGAAGCCGCCGGAGTTTTCGCCTCGTGCTCTTGCCGTTCAAGCGGGTTTCTTGCCAAGAACACCCGGCGTGGCGGCTGCCGCTGTACCGATGCGCGTGCACGCGTGGTTAAATGTGGCAAAACGCATTCCTAGCCGATCGTTGTTGTTTGACGGCGACCCGAGTTCACCTCCGCCTCGCACCGCCGGCGGGGCCGCTGATCCGTCGTCGGAGAGAGACCCCAAGGCGGAGCATCGATCTTCGTCTCGCCCAGAGCACCGTGTAAAGAGCAACGGCGAAACGCCGTGGTGACCAGTGGAGGCATACCGATGCAACAACGAGGTCGAATATGCAGGACCACGCCCGGCTGACGGAGGCGGTGCGCCAAGCCTCCGATCCTCTTCGCGTCATGCAGCGGGTCGCCGACCAGACCTGCGCGTTCATCGATGGCGCGGAGGGAGTGCTCGTCGCGCTATGGGACGACGGAGACACGCTGACATATGTATGCGGATCCGGGTACTTGAAGCCCTTCGCAGGTCTCAAGCTCGGCGTCTCCAACAGCTTGGCCGGTTATGCGGTGCGCACCGGCGCGATTCTTCGCTCCGATGACACCCGCGAGGACCCGCGCGTCGACCGGAACGAATGCCGGCTGCTGGGGGTGCTCTCCACCGTGTGCGTGCCGCTGATCCGTGGGCGAAGGATTTTCGGGGTGCTGTCCGTAAGCTCGTCCAGAACCAGCGCGTTCGACACCGCCGATGAACTCGTCCTGCGTGGGCTCGCCGACTTCGTGGGCGTGGTGGTCGCTGCGGCCTCTGACCTCGATCGCGTCACCTCGGCACTGCTTTCAGACCAGGATCTGGCCGGATGGGACGTAGCGGAGACGGGAAAAAGATCGGGGCCCGAAAAGACCCGTCTATTCATGGCCAACATCCTGAACCCCGACAGCGCGCAGAGCTTGGCCGCCAGGGAGCGCATCGAGCGAGCCCTTGGTCCAAATGGGGTATCGCTGGCGTTCCAGCCCGTGGTCACTCTCGAGGACGGCCAATGCGTCGGAGTTGAGGCTCTGGCAAGGTTCCCGGGCGAGCCGATACGGGCTCCACACCACTGGTTCGCGGAGGCTCACTCGGTGGGCATGGGAGTCGAGCTAGAAATTGCGGCGGTCCGGATCGCGTTGAGCCGCCAACCTGAGCTTCCCCCCGACATCTTTCTCGCTGTAAACGTTGGCCCGCTTACGATAACCAGCCCCGTGCTTCCGGAAATGCTGGCGCAAGCAGACACGAGACGTTTGGTGATTGAGCTGACCGAACACGCCGAGATTGGCGATTACGCGGCCGTCACGGAAGCCATCTCGGCGGTTCGTTCGACTGGGGCACGCCTGGCCATCGACGACACCGGTGCCGGCATATCGAGCCTGGCGCACATCCTGAAGCTGAATCCCGATTTCATAAAGCTCGACCGTGCACTCACAACCGGCGTCGACCGCGATCCGGTAAGACGCGCCTTGGCATCGTCCTTGGTCGGTTTCGCGAAGGAGACGGGCGCGATCATCGTCGCCGAGGGCATCGAGACCGCCGCGGAGTTGGAGATCTTGCGCGGCCTCGGTATCCGCTACGGGCAGGGCTTCCACCTTGGTCGGCCGAGCGCTCTAGAGGACGTGCGCTTCGCGCGCGGGAACGACGACGACCGGGAAAGAAGGACCGGGTGTCCTAGCGGCTGACCGGCCGGAGATTTGCCCGGCATGGGGGCAAATCGACCGGCGCAATTGATCTTGTTCGGCAAAACGCCAAGCCAAAAGGGCCGGCCGGCCGAGGACGGAGGTGCCATGAGAGACCACGGCTCTCGCTTCGAGGTTCTACGGATGAAGCCCCACGACCACATCGGATGGACCTTCTCCGGCCCCGGCGATTTCTCCGCCTTGGCGGAGCAGTTCCTGCAGGAGGGTGCGTCGCTCAACGAGCGCCTCATGTACGTCGCCGAAGACCCCGACACCACGGGCTTCGGAGGATGGACCCGAGAGCTCTACCCGGGGACTCTCATGGCGTCCAGCACGGCCGAGGTCTACGGCAAGTCGGGCATGATCGACACGGCGACGCAACGGGCCACATTCGCAGCGGTGCTGCGTGATGCGCTTTCCGAAGGCTACAGCGGGATCCGGGTGGCAGCGGATAACACCAGGCTGGTAATCGATCCCGAGCGTTTGGAATCCTGGATCCGCTGGGAGGTCGTCGCCGACCACTTCATGGCGGAGCACCAGGTCACAGGACTCTGCGCCTTCGATCGAGACCAAGTGGACGTAAGCACGCTCACCAACCTTGCCTCCCTTCACGCCCTTTCGCAGGCTGGAAGCCCGGCCCCGAATTTTCGCCTCTTCACCAACGACGGCATCCTCTGGGTCACCGGAGAGCTAAGCCCCGGCGCGTTGGAGCAGGCCGCGCTGGCGCTGCAGGCATTGCCGCCGAAGACCGATGTCGTGGTCGACCTGACGGGCACCGAGGGCTTGAGCAGCGAGCTGCTGGCGGCCGTAGGCCGTCTTCGCCGGGAGGGGGTCGCGGTCACCTTGCTCGGCTCGACGGAAGCATTCGAAAAGCCATGAAATCGTGGTTCCATGCCTGCGCGCTCCCGGACGAGCAGGCAGAATTCACCGCGGCAACTCGACCACCAGCCGCTACGAGGAGCCGAGGTGGAGGCGGCCAAGGCCTCCGCGCCGCCCCATACAGGCGTCACCTCGGCTACATGGCGCCGTCCGTTGAGATGCCCGCGAGGCTTCCCCCGGTCTGGACGGCGCGCAGCGGCAGGACCGCCCCGGCGACAACCGCTGGCTTCGTCCGGGGAATCATTCTCCGACGGCGTGGGCGCCGGAATCAAATGGCCAGCCACCGGAAGCCGCGGCCACGGGATCATCCCGGAGAGCACGGGCGGCACAACCGTGGTCGCCCGGCACTCGCGTTCGCCGTCACCGCCTTGGCGACCGCCTTCACCGGATGCGGCCTAACCCCCAGCACGGCCGGCACCACAACTTCGGCACCTTCCACGCCGGCTGCGGCTCCGGCGACGACGGCGCCGGTGCAGATTCCCGCACGCGCGCCGAACTGCGCGAGCGCGGCCCTGGATGTTTCGCTCGGCCACCCGGCCGCGCAAGCCGGCAAATGGTCGGTGTTCGTCACGGTGAGCAACAACTCGGGACGGCCCTGTGCCATCACCGGCTGGCCCCAGGTAGCGGGACGTCTCTCGAATGGCGGGACCTCGGTCGCACTCCAGACCGGGGTCCCGCCGAGCACGGCATCACCGCCACAGGGACCCCCGAGGGTCGTTCTCGAGCCCGGCGCCCAGGCGATGGCTCTACTTCAGGGCAGCGATGCTCCCGGGTGTGAACTCAGGTTCACCCGGTTCGTGGTAGCGCTATCGACGAGCACCTCCGGCCAGGAATGGAACTTTCCCGCCTTCAACGCCTTGCTAGACGGGAATCCTCCGGGATGCGCAGCAACAGGAGTCTCCTACTTCGCTCCCGCG
>JAKAEN010000073.1 GCA_021818355.1 Actinomycetes bacterium
AGCAGGTCTCCGGGCTGCGACGCCATCGTCGCAGTGGCGCTGGCCGCGAGTTAAACCGCCTGTTCGGAGCTGGTGTGGCCGTTTGGCGAGTCGGGAGAAGCCGGCCTAGATCATGACCAACGTGACTACCCCTGATCTCCGGCTCAAACGAGCCGTTGCGCACGCGAGGTTGCGGGCGCTTGCGTCCTTGGTGGCGCAAACCGGCCACTCGCCCCTTGCGACCGCGGCCGGCGAGCTAGCCTGATTCTCGACCGGCCGCCCCGCGACCTGCTTCCGGACCGGGGTCCGCCCCCGTTCGCAGGTTCCTCATGATCGCCGAGCACTTGGCCCTGCCTTCCAATCGGATAGCGAAGTCGCCGTCGGGTGTCACGGATGTCCTGAAACAGTGTCAACGATGTGTCGAACGACTGAGAAGAATGTCCCGACGCTCAAATGTCAAGGATGTACCGGATCTTTACAAACAGACGGTGCCCCCCCTGGGACTCGAACCCAGAACCCACGGATTAAAAGTCCGTTGCGCTAACCAATTGCGCCAGGAGGGCCAACTTGTGGGCGCGCCGCGAGGTGACGCCGAAAGCTCTCCCCCGAATTTAGCCTCGGCCAGGATCGATGTCAGCACCGAGCCTTTCTCTGAACCCGTAACGAGAGGCCGTATGCGATGGCCCAGAGCGCGCGAATTAATTTGCGGTTCAGGTTTTCCCATTAGACCGTCAGCACAATGGATACGTTCCCCCAATCTCCGCGAAGTAGGACCGTGGCCCGCCACGAATATCAATTTCGCGGAACGCCACGCCCGACGGCGGGACCGAGCACCACCTCAGCATCGCTTCCACCCCTGGTGGAGACCGTTCTAGAGGAGATGATCACCCCCAGCCGTGACGACCAGGGGCCAAAGCGTCGCGTGCTCGCCAACACCCGGCTGACGTCTCTGATAGGGCTGGTGATTTTCGTTGAGCTGTTCCTGATCGGAATCACCGTGCCGGCTATCGGTCAGCTCTTGCCGTATCACGTGATACTTGGCTTCGCGCTGATTCCACCCTTGCTCATTAAGCTCGTTTCGACCTCGTACCGGTTTGCCCGCTATTACACGAGAAGCCCTCGCTATTACGCGGCCGGCCCGCCGCAGATGCTCTTGAGAATCGCGGCGCCCCTTCTGATCATCGCGACAATCGCCCTGTTCGGCTCAGGGGTCGAGCTGATGCTGAAAGGTCCGACCGCTTTGTCCACTCAGACTTGGCGTGGCATACATCAGGCCTCCTTCGTGATCTGGTTCGCCCTGGCCGCCGTTCACATCGTGTCGTACTTCCCCAAGGCGCTCTATCAGGGGGGCCGAGACCTGGGGCTGCGCCGCCTAGGGATGATCCGCTTCTCAGCCGCACGAGTTGCGGGCTCCGGCGGGCGCATTCTCGTTGCGGTCGCGGTGGTGCTCTTCGGGGTGCTGCTCGCCGCCCTGGGTTACCACACCATCGCCCCCTGGCAGCACTTCTTCAGCCAGGTGAGGTTCGGCCGCTGAGCGGGCCGACGCCTTAGCATCCTTCGCGGTGACACGAAGAAAGGGCCGCGACTTTGTCGCGGCCCTTTCTTGGTCGGTCGAGTGCTCGAGCAGCTACTTCTTGGTCTCCCAGAAGATCTCGGCGATGCGGTCGATCCCGGCAAGCAGGTCGTCTGCCACGGCGACGTCGTTGGTGCGCTTGGCCTGGCTGGTCAGCTTCTTGGTCTTCCAGAAGATCTCGTGCAGTTCCGGATACTTCTCGAGGTGGGCCGGCTGGAAGTACTGGTACCAGAGGATGTCCAGATGGTGGTTCACCTCGTCCGCGCGGTCCTCCTTGATGGAGATCGCCCGGGCACGGAAGTACTCGTCGTCGCTCGCATTGTACTTCTCCACGATCGCCCTAATCGACTGCGCCTCGACGCGTGCTTGGGCAGGGTCGTAGACGCCGCAGGGGAGGTCGCAGTGTGCGCTGGCAGTGCGGGGCTCAAGAGCCTCGATGATCGTCTTGAACAGGTTCAATTTCAGTCCTCTCGTATTCCAGCCACTCGCCCGGCGTGCGGGTACACGGCCAGGGGCGAACTTTCACTGATAGGTATATCGGATGCAATGGGAACTTTATGCCAAAGGCGAGGGTTATTTTGCTCGCCATCGACCCAGGTTGCCGGCGTTAGCATTCTTCCCGATGCGACTCCTCTTCCGCATTCGCGTGGCCGGCCACAGCATGCTGCCATCTCTGGCGCCGGGTGATCGGCTGTTGTGCCTGGGCGGGTTCCGGCGTCGTCTCTGCACGCCGGGCGCGATCGTCGTCGCAAGGGCGCCGGTGCCCGAAAACCTGGTTGTGAAGAGGGTCTCGAAGGTCTTGGCCGACGGAAGCTTCGAGGTCGAGGGTGACAACCGCGACGTGTCACGGGACTCCCGACACTTCGGCGCGCTTTCTCCACGCGACTACGAGGGACGTGTCCTGTGCGCCTACAGGCCGTGGCCGAGGCTGCTTTGGCACGGGTGAAGCTCCTAGGGCTCCGTGCGCGCTCTTTTCGTGGCGTCTAAGCTTTCGCGCATGGAACAGCTTGAGTCCGACGTCAAGCGCGTCACGGACCCCTCCTTCCGCTCCGGGCTTGAGGCTCTTACCTCGGACGAGCTCCGGCGGCGCAAGGAGGAGGCGGAGGCGGTGGAGACGATGGTCTCCTATGCCCGCCGAGTGGTCCAGGGAAGGCTGGACACACTGCAGTTCGACGCACAGCGGCTCGGCGCGGAGGCGCCAGGCGGCGACGCGGTCACCGCCCTCAGCTCCGCGATCGGGAAGAACACCATCGGTGAGCGCGGTTTCGGGCGCTTTGTCGACGCCAACCTCGAAGATGCCCAGGTGGAAGAGGTGGAGCAAGCTCTGCGCAAGATGCTGGCATCAGCCGAGGAGAGCCAGGTATCCGGCGACGACGCCTCCAGGACTACGTCGGCCCTAGCGGTGGTGGAAGGCGAGATCTCCAGGTGGCGCAAGGAGCTCTTTGTGGCGATCGACGCCATCCGTGCCGAGCTTGTCGTTCGCTACCGAGGCGATTCGGGTATGGTCGACGAGCTGCTCAAGAAGGTCATTCAGCGCGACGCATAGGGTTGGGACGCCAAGGCGCAGACCGCATGGCCGCGTGGTCGCCTAACATCGGTTTCGCGCCATTTTGCCGAGGATGAAACAACTACCCGTTTTGATTTGTTGAGGGTAGGGGTTTCTCTGGGGGATCTATGACTAGGTCGGTTGCATGACGAACTTCGCGGTTATCTCGCTCCATAGCTCGCCGCTGGAGCAGCCGGGTTCCGGAGACGGCGGTGGGATGAACGTATATGTGCGTCAACTCGGGTCCGCCCTGGCACGCATCGGGGCCTCCGTGAGCGTTTACACCCGGGCTACCTCTCCGAACGATCCGGCCGTGCTCGAGGTCGAGCCGGGCTTGTCGGTTCATCACGTCCCGGCGGGCGACTTGCGTCAGCTTCCCAAGGAGGAGCTTCCCGGCCTTGTCGATGAATTCACGGAGAACGTGATCCAGCGGGTCGCCATGGGATGTGCCGATCTTCCGGATGTTGTTCACGGTAACTACTGGCTTTCCGGCATTGTCGCCCATCGCCTCAAACACCACTACGAAGTCCCCATGATGACCACGTTCCATACCCTGGAGCGCGTAAAGGCCCAGGGGCGCGCCCGCCCGGACGACCTTGTCGCCGAGCAGCATCGCATCGCGGCCGAGGACCAAATCGCCTCGTGCTCGGACGTGGTGCTCGCTTCATGTGATCATGAGGCCGACGACCTTCGCCGCTATCTCGGTCTCGATGCGGAGCGGATCCGGACCGTGGGACTTGGTGTGGACCACGCACTATTCGGCCATGGTGACAAGCTCGCGGCGCGGCGGGCCACCCGTCTCCCGGAGACCGGGTCCATCGTCCTCTACGTGGGTCGGATACAGCCATTGAAGGGCCTGTATCTGGCGGTGCAGTCTTTCGAGAGAGTGCTCGAACGTCATCCCGATTCACACCTGGTGGTCGTGGGCGGGCCTTCGGGCCATCTGGGCGAAGATGAACTCGACCGCTGTCTTGCCTTGGCGGACAGACGTGGATTCGCCTCTCGCCTCATAATGCGCGATCCCGAACCACACCTGCGGCTAGCCAGCTATTATCGCGCCGCCGACCTGGTGGTTGTTCCTTCCCGCACCGAGTCATTCGGGCTGGTGGCCCTGGAGGCCATGGCCTGCGGTACACCTGTGGTGGCTGCGAGCGTCGGGGGGCTCAACTCCCTGGTGAAGCATGGGCGAACCGGCTTCCTCGTCAACGAGCGCACCCCCGAGGCCTTCGGCGCGGCAATGACCAAGGTTCTCGCCGGTCATTTCCCCCGGGGCAGGGCCCTCAATGCGGCCCTGGAGCTATCGCGAGGCTATTCATGGCGTCGCGCCGCAGCCGAAGTGTCGGCAATAGCCCAGGTCCTGGCGGCCCGCGAGCTCACCGAATGCGCCTGAGGCGCCAGGGCTCGGAGTCCCGATAGGAGCGCAGCTTGGACAAGTTCCAGTATCTTGCCTTGCTCGCGCTCTGCCTCTTGGCGACACTGCCGCTGGAATTGGTTCTGGGAGCGAAGGTCTATAGGCGCCCATGGCGTCTGGCCTTGACGCTGGCCATCGTGGCCGTCTCCTTCTCCGGGTTCGACGCTGCCTCCATCGCCCTGGGATGGTGGAGATACGCCACTGCCTATACAACCGGCATCCTGCTCCCGGGCAGGCTTCCTCTCGAGGAGTTCGCGTTCTTCCTGGTGATCCCGATCTGCTCCATCTTGACCTACGAGGCGATCGGTCGCGTGTCCCAGCTCCGTCGCCGGCGTCAGGAGAGGGGTGGCTGATGCACGCATACACAATCGGTGCGATCGCGGCGCTGCTGCTCGCACTGGTGATCGATCTGGGATTGCTTCGCACCCGGGTGGTACGGCGTCCGAGATTCTGGATCGCGGCCCTAATAGTCGAGGGATTCCAGATACCAGTCGACGGCTGGCTCACAAAGCTGTCGGCGCCGGTCGTGATCTACGATCCCGCCCACTTCTCCGGAGTGCGCGTCTTCTTCTCCAGCCCCATCGAAGATTTCGTATACGGCCTTGCTCTGCTAATCCTGACCATATCCATCTGGGACGCGACGGGAAGAACCGGGCGCAGAGCCGGCGTTAAGCTCAATCAAGGAGGTAGAGCGTGAAGTCTGTCCTTGTCGTGCTTGCGGTCGTGGTGGCCATGGAGCCGCTCACCTACTTGGCTCACCGCTACGTTATGCACGGGGTCGGGTGGGTTATCCATGCTTCTCACCACCGGCCCCGAGAGACGAGGGTCGAGTTGAACGATCTATTCCCCGCGATCTTCGCAACCCTGACCATCGCCCTCTTTGCAATCGGGCAGCTGCCGGGCATGTCTCTCCTGATCCCGGTCGCCTCGGGCGTCACCATCTACGGGGCCGCCTACTCCTTCGTCCACGACGTCTACATCCATGGGCGGTTCTTCAAGGTGGGGCGGATCGGGTTCCTCGAGCCGCTCAAGCGAGCACACATTCTGCATCATCTCTACGACGGGGAGCCTTACGGGATGCTTGTCCCGCTTGTGCCCAAGCGCATTCGCGAGCGGGCGCGAGTGCTATACGCGACTCAGGGCGAGGCGGCCTATAGTGCCGAACTTCTGAAGGGCGGGAACTTTGGCTCGCCCGGAAAATACGTCGTAGTCGACTAGCTCGATCCGCTCCAGGATGCCCGAGTAGAGCTGCCTGGCCGCGCGAATGCAATCCAGAGCCCTCCCCGTCAGGTGGTCGTCCCCGGCAAGGGAGTGCTGGTAATGCACGCGAGTGCGGGCGATCTCATAGCGCATCAGCAGCTTGAAGGGCTCGGTCGCCCGCCTCTCGGAGAATGCGTTCTCCGCACCGAAGGCGCGTATGTCGCTTTGAGGCACGTATATGCGGCCCCGGCCCAGGTCTTCTTCGATGTCGCGCAGGAAGTTCGTGAGCTGGAAGGCGATCCCAAGCTCCCGAGCAGCGAGTATTGCTTCGGCCTCCGACGCTCCCAGGATGGGAAGCATCATTTCGCCGATCACGGCTGCGGAGCCGTCCATGTAAACCATCAAGTCGTCGAAGGTGTCGTAGCGGTCGATCTCGAAGTCCATCTTCATCGAATTGATGAAGCGCTCGAACTTCTCGGCCTCGATGTCGTACGCGATGGCGGTGTTGACCACTGCGGCAAGGATGGGATCGTTCGAACTTCCGGATGCAAGGTCGCAGAAGAACCTGGAGGCGAACCGCTCCACCGCTTCCAAGCGCTCCTTTTGGGAGGTGGCCGTGCCGCCGTCGACGACGTCCACCACGTCGTCGACGTAACGGCAAAAGCCGTAGATGGCGTGCACGTGGGGCCGGGACTCCGGCGGCAGTAGAAGCGTCGAGTAATAGTAGGTCTTGCCAAATCTCCGGTTTAGGCTCTTGCACCGCCGGTACGAGGTCTCCAGATCGCTCACGACCTGCCTCCAGCCTCGAGGATACGCTGGGCGGCGAGCTTGCCTGAGGTCAGCACCATCGGAATGCCGACACCGGGAACCGTCGACGAGCCCGCCCAGAGCAGGTTCGAGTAACGAGGATCCTGATTGGCGGCGCGGAAAGGCCCGCTCTGGAAGAAGCGGTGGGAGACGGAGAAGGGCGTGCCGAGGGCCATGCCTCGATCGAGCCAATCCAGGGGGTCGATCGTCGTCTCGGTTGCGATGGCGCTCGGATCGGAGAGCACACCCCATTTCTGAAGTCGGTCGAGCATGGCGGCGCGCACCTGGCCCCGCTCGTTCAGCCAGTCGACCTTTCCCGCGAGATTGGGGACTGGCTCGAGGGCGTAAACGATCCCCTTGCCTTCAGGGGCGAGTGTGGGGTCTGTGATCGTCGGCAACGAGACGAGCACCGACGGATCGCGCATCAGCTCCCGACGGTCGAGGAGCGCCTCGAACGACTCCTTCCACGGCTTGCCGAAGAAGATGTTGTGGTGCGCGAAGGCCGGAGGTGAGGACTCCTTGGTGCCAAGCAGCATGAGGAAGGCCGAGGGCGAGTACTCCGCATACCTGAGGCGGGCCGGGATCCTTCGGTTGGGAAGCGCCGCCTGATCGAAGAGGGGCCGGTCGGGGGTTGCGATCACAACGTCGGCATCGACGAAGCGGCGAGCGGAAAGCTCGATTCCTCGGATCATGCCGCCTGATGTGACCAGGCGCTCCACCCTCGCGCCGTATTCGAAACGAACGCCCGCTGCCGCGGCTGCTGCTTCCATGGCCCGAGGCACCTGATTCATCCCGCCGCGCGGGAACCAAACGCCCTTGACCGAGTCCATGTAGGCGATGACCGCGTAGATGCCGAGCGCCTTCAGTGGTGAAAGCCCCGCGTACAGAGCCTGAAAGGAAAATATCCGACGAAGCCTGTCATCTTTGAAGTACGACGACACTACCTTGTCGAGGCGGCTGAAGCCTCTGAGGCGCAGTAGAGAGTAGAAGGATCCCGGGGGGCGCAGCACGGATAGGGGCGAGTTGAAGTTGCGATCGATGAAGTTCGGGAACTCAACTTCGTAGAGTCGCGCCAGGTGGGCCACGAAGCGGAGATAGGCATCCGCCTCCTTTTCGCCCGCAAGCAGCTTGATCTCGTCGCGCATCGCCTCTGTATCCGCGTAAACGGCGATGCTGCCTTCGCCGTCGTGGGTCCGGCCGTCGGAGAAGAATGCCCGGTAGGCAGGGTCGACGCGGATCAGCTCCACCAGGTCCGACAATCGGCTCCCGGCGGCGCTCACGGCCTCCTCCACCAGTTCCACCATGGTGAGCACGGTGGGGCCGTTGTCGATGATGTAGTCGCCGCCAACGGTACCCGCGCGTCCTCCCGGTGCGTCGGACGCCTCGTAGACGGTGATCTGGTGGCCGCTGCGGGCCAAGTGGCAGGCGGCGGAGAGTCCGGCCAGCCCTGCGCCGATAATCGCGATTCGCACCCCTACACCCTCCGGCTTCGGACGTAGGAGGCCATGGCGACTAGCTCGGAGATCGCCTCGGCGTTGAGGCCGGACGTCGAGATCGCCTTGATCGACTGCTCGGTCAAGCGGTCGATGCGCTCCTCGACCAGAGCCAGAGCGCCGCTGTCAGCGAAGACGGCCTGCAGGGCCTCGATTCCTGCGGCTCCGAGATCAGCTCGCGCGAAGTACCTATCCAGCACGTCTCGCTGGGCGGAGTCGGCTCTTTGCCTGGCAAGGGCGTAAAGAAGGGTCGGCTTGCCTTCGCGGAGGTCCTCCCCGACGGGCTTGCCGGTTTGCTCGGCGCTTCCGAAAGTGCCGAGAACGTCGTCTCTGAGCTGGAAGGCTTCTCCCAGCGGAAGTCCATAGGCGGATAGGGCACCGGAGAAGGCGCCCAACTGTCCCGCCAGGGCCGCTCCAAGGTGCAGTGGCCTTTCCACCGTGTACTTCCCGGACTTGTAAATCGAGATGAGCCCCGCAAGCTCGGGTGTCGCGGCTCCGGCCGAGGTCCCGAGAACGTCGAGGATCTGGCCGTGGTTCACCTCGAGCCTCAGCTCGGTGAAGATCTCCCGTGCTTCGCGCGGAGCCGAGCTCATGAGCAGGTCAGCGTAGACGAAGGAGAGGTCTCCGATGAGCACGGCCACGCCCTCGCCAAAGCGCCTGGCCTCGCCGTTGCGCCCTTCCGCCTCATGCAGGGTGCTCCACTTCAAATGCACCGGCAGGCCACCACGGCGCTGCAGCGAGCCGTCCATTACGTCGTCGTGGATCAAGGCGAAGCAGTGGAGCAGCTCGAGTGCCGCCGCCGCGTCCACGGCGGTGGGGTCCGCCGGGTCGCCACCTGCCCCCAGGTACGCCCACCACATGAAGTTGGGGCGAAGGCGCTTTCCGCCCGAGAGGGCGAAAGAGAGAAGATCCTGCACCGGCTGCGCCAGCCGTTCGTCGACCCGACGCCAGCGCTCGGTCTCGGCGCTAAGCAGCTCGGAGATGCGGAGGTCTACGTGCTCCGTAATGGAGGTAAGCGCCGCGAACTTTGCGGAGCGTGTGTTTTTGCGCACGACCCTGCCAGGGGCCGCCTCGACAATTGGCGACAATTGGCTAAACCTTTGCTTCGTTCGGACGAACTGGACTCCATTCTCAGAACGCGCGCGAGCGGGTGATATTCCACCGCCGCGACCGATTGCGGACCCAGCTGGAACGAAGAGGCAGCCCTAGCCCCTCCTGCGCCGCCTTTGTTCGAGCCTCAGCAGGCGTGCGCGGTTGTACCTCTGCACGATGATGAAAGGCAGGTTGGCGGCCAGGGCATAGGCCACGACCACGGCCAGCTCCCAACCCTCGACCCAGGCCAGCGGCACTAGCGCGAGGGGGAGGAGCGCCATGTGCGTCAGCTCGGCGCGCTTGGTCTCGGCCATGTAGCGTGCGAGTGTCCCGGGCTCCAATGAGGCCAGGCTCTTCTTGTTGAAGCCGCCCTCGAAGAGGTCGCCCGCCTCCGGAAGACGGCCCTTCCAGCTGCGGATTCGGAGAGCGCGTTCGTAGATGCGCCCCCCTTCCTCCCCTCGGAGCAGCCGGGTCGGTCCGCCCATGCTCTGCAGCCGGGCCGGGTCGAGCGAGTGGGCAAGCCGGCCCACCACGAACGAGCTCGCCGCCCACCATGCGGCGGCGCCCGCCATCCGCGCCAGGGCCTGGGTGGTTGCCGGTGTCAAGGGTGTCCACCGATCTCGATGCTGCGGCCCTTCCAGCGAACCTTGCGCAGCACCAGCGTGCGGAAGAGCGAGGTGGCCGAAACGGCCAGAAAGAAGAGGGCGGCGAACGGGACGAGGGGGTAGATCCACCACGAATAGCGGCCGGCGATGCGCGATAGCGCGACCAGCTCGAAGATGTAGACCAACAGGGGAGTCCAGGCCAATAGAGGGGGAATCGCACCCGTCAGCGGCCCCAGCGCCCCGCCGAGTGTTGCGAAGAGCCCGAGCACCCAGACGACCGCCGACACCACCGGCCATCCCGTGGCGGCACGAGCTCCCAGGGCAAGGTTCTTGGTGAAGCCTTCGAATTGTTGGGCCAGGCCATGCGGGTACATCCTGAACCACACCCAGTCCGAGCCCGGTATGACGTGAGAGACGCCTCCGGCGGCGCGGACCAGGCGTGCCAGGGCCGCGTCCTCCACGATGGCGTCGGCGACGGCCCGGTGGCCGCCGACGGACCGGTATCGGGCGGCATCCATGGCCATGACCGGCCCGAAGGCGACGCGTGAAGCGAAAGACGCGTTCCCGGCCGCCAGGGCGCCACTGGCCATCAGGGCGATGACGTTGGGCAGGATGGCCAGGGACTCGACGATGCCTTGGCAGCGATGGAGTGGCTGAACGCTGAAGAGGTCCTGCGGCGCGGACAGCGCGGCCTCGGCAAGGACCATCAATGCTTCGGGGGAGGAGAAGACCACGTCGGCATCTGCGAAAACGACCACTCCTCCGTCGATGAGGCTCTCCGCCTCGGCCAATGCCTTGGCCTTTGGGTTTCCGCCACCGGTGGGCGGCTCGTGCCGCATGATGACCGTGGCGCCCAACTCGCGCGCCACCACCGCTGTGCCGTCACGAGAGTCGTCGTCGATCACCAGAACCAAGGGATCCAGCGGCCTACCAAGGGCGTCGCGCTGGTTCGCGAGCGACCGAAGCAGCGCGGGAAGGCTCGCCCTCTCGTCCCGTGCCGGGATGACGACGGTTACGCGTGGGGTGCCCGGGCGCGACGACGCCAGAGAGGACATTGAGCGCCACCAGCGGTTCGCTCCGGCGCCCTGCCACATTGCCGCAAGGCCTGCCAGCAGGCCCGCGGCGGACAAGACCAATGACCAAATCACCTGTGTCAAGCGTTCTCCTGCGCGCGGACCCTCGCAGAGTTGGACACCTCGCCCTTTCTGTCAGGATACATATGCCCGAGTGTTGAAGCGCGGCCGCACCGCTCAAGGTTAATGTCTAGGTCATGGTGGAACTCTTGCTCGTTGGCTGCGGAAAGATGGGCAGGGCCCTGCTCGATGGGATTATCTCCTCCGGCGCCGTGGAGCGCTCCGAGGTGGCAGTGGTCGAGCCGGGCAGGGCGGCCAGAGACTCCGTGGCCGCCGCATACCCCGAGATCACCCTCGCCGAAGGTCCGTTGGCTGCCAGGACCTGCATAGTGGCCACGAAGCCCGCGCAGGTTCCCGAGGTGGTCAGGTCGATGGCCGGTGAGCCGCCGGAGCTCCTCATCTCCATCGCGGCCGGCGTTACCACCGCCAGGCTCGAGGAGGCGCTAACGGATTCGACCGCGGTGGT
>JAKAEN010000074.1 GCA_021818355.1 Actinomycetes bacterium
GGCAGCGGACGCGTTTCTGGGCGCAGAAGTGGCCCCCGCAACGCCTCTACTCCCTTGGCCTGCATCGCCTGAGCGGCAGCGTGGGCTATCCGACGCACGCCACACCCCGAAGACCATCGGCAAGCCGTGTGCGGGAAATCCGCACGCACGGTTTGAAAGGGGGTCCTGCCGGTCCCGGTCTTCCCTCGTAATCCCGAGGGGGATCGGCAGGATCTACCAATCCGTCAGGATAGAAACGCACCTCATTCGGCCCCAGCGTCGCGCTGACGCGCGCGTCAGCCGCGCTCATGCTCTGCCCCCGCTCCGTGAAGACGAGGGTGTAGCTGATCGTCTCGCTGTACGGGTTCGCGACGCGCAGATCGCTCTGC
The DNA here is from genome assembly GCA_021818355.1 of Actinomycetes bacterium. Taxonomy (GTDB): domain Bacteria; phylum Actinomycetota; class Acidimicrobiia; order Acidimicrobiales; family Acidimicrobiaceae; genus Acidithrix. The sequence goes on from JAKAEN010000074.1 coordinate 369, forward strand.
CAGTTGCTGCCATGCTGCCCCGCAGTCGCCGCAACCGTCGGCACGATCACGTCCGCGCCGGCCGAGCGCGCGACGAGGCCCTCAAGGCCGAAGGCGGTGCCGAGGGCGGCGCCGGCGAGCGCGACGTTCCGGACGAAACGGTTCCGAAGGATGCTCATGGGACTCACACCTCTGAAGGGCTATTCTACCCCCTTCCTTGAGACTCGGTGCTATATAAACCTTTCGGTCACTGACTACTGCGCAGTAACGACGAAGCCGGAGGAGGGCTGAAGGGGGAGCCAGCCGTCCCCGGCAGGGGACTTCTTTGCCATACGGCAACAAGCCCCCAGAAGCCGCCCAGAGCCAGAACGTCCGCGTCGGAGCCCGGGTTGTGAGCGTCCGGCGGGATTAAGGGTGAAGGGGGAGGGGGTTGGCAGAGGTTCTATCTCCGCCTTCCCTGGTTCCATTCACGCGGAGCTTGATGCCTGGCGACGGTCAGCCGCACCTGATCGCGGAGCTCGCCGCGCTGCACACGGGCGTCGGGTCGCTGCACGCCGCGGTCGTCACCCATTGCAAGCACGACCCGGTGCACGTCTGGACGCTGTTCCCGCTGCACTGCGTCGCGCCGCTCTGCGTGCACGAGGGCGTGCAGGACGCGACGCACTGCCCCGTCGTCATGTTGCACGACCCGGAGGCGCACGTCCCGCAGCTCACCGCCTGCCCGCAGAACACCCAGGAGCCGCACGCGTAGCCGTGCGACGCGCACGTCTCGCTGCACGCGACGCAGCTCGCCGTGTTCCCGCTCTGCTCGCAGACGGGCGTGGCGCCGGTGCACGCCGTGCCGCCGTCCCACGCGGCGCCGGCGGCGCCGCTGATGCACGTGTACTTCGTCGCGGCGTCGCAGCGCGACTCGCCGACGGCGTACGTGGTGCTGTTGAAGCTGCACGTCGTCGGCGCGGCGGCGGCGCAGACCGCGCCGCTGCACGTGTACGTCGCGGGGCAGTTCACCCACGAGCCCCAGTTCAGCCACCCGCCCTGGTCAGAGCACGTCCGGTTCTGGTAGACGCCCGCGTTCTGCTGGCACTGCGTCAACCCCGCAGGCGTGCAGACGTTCGACGGGACGCAAGCGTTGAGCGTCGCGTTATACACCGGATACGCCGAGGGACACGCGCGACAGTAAGGAGTTGTTGAATCGCAATAGCCTGTGACCGCGACGCTATTCGTCGGGATGGAGAGCCGACACATACCACCAACACTCGTACATGATGGAAGACAATTCCCTTGCCCGTCGCACACGCCGCCGCTGCACGCAATCCCTGCGCCGACGTTGCTGTGGTAGCACCCCGTCGCCGCAGCACAGTTGTCCGTCGTGCACGGGTTCGCGTCGTCGCACACGGCTGGAGTGCCGCCGCCGCAGTTGTAGTGGCACGTGCTTGTGTCCTGCCAGCTACATCCGTCTGTCGCGCACGTCTGCGTCTTCACGTACGGCGGCTCGTTAGGTATCGTGCCGCAACTCACCGTGCGCGTCGCGGACGGGGTGCAGACCTGTGCCGAGCAGACCTGACTGACGCAACAATAGCCTGCTTCACAGGCGTACTGCGCACAGGACTCGCCCGGGCACGCGCCACAATCCTGAGGACAGCTCGAGCAGGTCTCTGGCGTGATGCAATTACTATCGCCGCACCCACTTGGCGCGAGGACACGGGGAAGAAGTGCGAGGACCAGCACCAAGGTCAGCGTGATGCTGAGTACAAGCGCCCACTGGCCACCTCTCATGCACCAATCCTTGCTCCAACGCTATTTAAAGATTGTGACGATGTTTTGGCGACGGACCAGGCACACCACCTGGTTCTCGCTCGAACCCATACAGAATGTCGCCACGCCGACATTCTGTGCAGGGCTCCTCCTCTGTCGCGGTGTCTTCGTCCGTGTCGGCTTCATCGTGCGGGCGGCGGCGTTGAGCCTGGAGTGTGAGCGAAGAATCGGCGGGGGTTTCGGGACGTTGCCGTGCGCACGTGTGGCTGCGTTCAGTTCCTGTTGTTGTGGCGCGATGTGAGCGCGTCGTGGATGATGCGACGATAGCGCGCGACTTGCGCCTCCTCGGAGGGCTGTGCTGGCGTGCTCATCGTTGCAGGGACGGGACGCGGACGGCCGCAGATATGGTAGTACGCGTTGGCGTGGCTGGTTTCGCGGCGGAACTCGTCGTAGAGGGCTTGTTCATCCGGTGTGAGGGAACGGTTGGCGGTGATGGGTTCGTGGAGCCGATCGAGGTAGCTGCGGAGCCGTGTGACGAATGCGGCCGCGCGTTCATCTCCCTTCTGGGCGAGGGCCTCGAGGTGCCCGAGCGCGCCAACTCCCTGAAGAGCGACGACCGTCATATCGTTGAGTGACCATGGCGTTCCTTCCTCATCGAGAAGGAATCGGATGAAGTACCTGTGCGCTTGGGATGGGTGCGCGGAGCGCAGTGGTTCGAGCAAGAGTCTCTCGAGTCGTTCTTGGTCCATGGGAAGTGCCTGCAACATGTTGTTGAATGAATTGGAACGTTGTTCTGAATCGCATTTCGGCATCTTTACCGCGGGGTCGTGGTGTACCACTGCGGGTCAAAATCCAAGTTCGGTCCCGTGGTGGTGTTGCCGCCGTACCGCTCCGGGTGAAGTTGTACCCAGTTGACGACGTCCCCGCGGACAAGCGAGTAGGCTTGGGCGTTATCAGTCGTGGTGAGCTGGACGCCACCGGGCGCACCCGTGCAGGTTGACGGACTTGTGGTGAGCGACCATCCCGTACCGTTGCCACCTTGGGTGAAAGGCTTGTACTGGGTGCAGAGTTCCTCGTTCGTCGAACTGACGACACCATCAGTCATGTCGGTAAGCCACTGCTCGAACTGTGTCACAGTCCATGTCTCGCCGATACCCCTATTCAAGATGACCGCGAAGTCATGCGTGAGATTAGGGATGCCACAATCGTCGCGGAGCATGCAACGGCTGAGGTCATACTCGAGGTGATACTGGATGTGATTCTCAGGTGTTGCATCATTGAAAAGGGGGTCGAGGTACTTTCTGACGTACTGTTCCCCCGTCACGGGCGGCGCCGGGAGCTTCGTCGCTTTCTCGACGTGCTCGTCGCCGGTGAGGGTGCTCGTGATCTCCGCCCACGCGTGGAACTGCTTGTTCGTGTTGTCCGTCGTGCTGGTGAGGATGATGTACGCGTTCTCGACCGGGGCGGTCATGCCGCACTGCTGGGTGAGGACGTGGTCAAGCGTGACGTTGCTGTAGGGGGTGATGCTCTGGTCGAAGCTCCCGGTCTTGGTGCCGTCGCTGCCCTGGTAGCAGTCGCCGTGGATGCTCTGAGTCGGCGAGCCGGACTCGTCGATGAGGCCGATGCGCGTCGTCTCGTCGCTGTTCTCGCTGAGCGCATGGAGCAGCGCTCGCGTCCCATTAGGACCATTGAGGTCGCGCGTGCGGAAGAGCGGCACGACGGCGCCGACCGTCCTGCCGGCAGTCGTGGAGTAGATCTCGCTGTAGGGAAGGAGAGTTGAGCCAGCAGTCATGGAACCGTGCGACGCGCCAAGGTGGGCAGTGGTTTGTCCGAGAGAGATGAAATCCTGAATCGCATCGTTCCAAACGCTCTGCGTCGAGCCAATGATATTAGACCCGTTGTAGGCGTTAGCAGTCTGTCCATTACCGCGATCAGTATAGTTAAGGTAAATAGTGCCCTGTTGAACGGTGAAGTTCATCGCGCCGAACGTCGTCCATGCTGTCGGGGTCGTTCCTGCGGTGCGCTGCATGATGGGCACGTCGAACTCGTTGTCGACCTGGCTCGCCGTCGTCGCGGTGCGTTCGAGCTCGTCGCCGCTCGCGAGGGTGCGCACGTCCAGCACTTGGACTTGGCCGCCGAAGGGGTAGACGATGAGCTGGTCGCCGCTGCTGAGGGTGATGTGCCACTCCGCCACCGGGTCGATCGGCGTGAAGGTGAGGGCGTTGAGCGTGTAGCTGCCCTGCGCCGGGTTCCCCTGGCTGTCCTTCTTCACCGCGCCGTTCTCGCCCACGACCTGCAGCTGCAGGTTGACGAGACCGTTCGCCGCGACGTCGTGGCCGCCGATGACGTAGAGCTCGTGCTGGTCCGCCGTGAGCGGCAGCTTCGCCACCTGCCCCGAGGTGAGGAAGTCGGAGAGGGGGATCGCGGAGGCGCCGCTGCCAGTCCAGGCGCGCACCCCGTTCTCGAGCGCGCTGCGCCCCGGGCGCACGAACGTCGCCACCTGGGACGGGTCCGCCCCGGTGACGTGCTCGTAGACGATGACGTCGCCCGCGAAGCCGAGCTCCGCCGCCGGGATGCGCTCCGCATGACCCGCCGCGACGCTGTAGAACACCTGGTGGCCGCCGACGTTGAACGAGACCGCGGCGTCCGTCGCCGTCGGATTCGTCACGACGATCGTGCTCGCCACGTCCGGCGTGTTCACCGCGCGGAACGCGTACTCCTCGATCGGCGGCACCCGCTGCAAGTGCCTGCGCGGCACGTGCGCCGCCACCGCGGGCGCCTCGACCTGGTCGACGCTGAACGCGCCGGCCTTGAGCGGCTCCGCCGCGGAGCCGGCGCCGGGCGCGAGCGTCGCGAGGCTGAGGCCCGCCGCGAGCACCGCGCCGCGCGCGAAGCGCCGCGCGCCGTTGAGGAGGTCGTCAAGCGTCATGCAGGATCACCATCACACAGATCTTACCCCTGCCCCTAAGACCTCCACCTATATAAACCTTTCGGTCACTGACTACTGCGCAGTAACGACGAAGCCCGGGAGCGCGTCCGGCACAGCGGCGACTGCGCGACGGCCGCCCAGCCACGGGGGATATCCCTTCCCTACGGAAAAGCAATCTTGGCGTCGCTCGCTACCGCGGCGGAAGGAGCGTTTCGACTCCCGCACGCACTCTGAGGCTAAACGACGGCGCGGAAGTCGGTGAATGCGGTGAAGGGTCGTCGCTGTGCGCTCGCCAGTCGGGCGAGAAAGCTCCCCTCGACGGCGAAGATCGTTGCAGATGATCGCAGGCCGCACGTGTCGGAGACGCCGTCGCCGACGAGGACGGTCGACCCCGGGAGTTTCCGGAGCACTGCCACCTTGCAGGGACGGTGGCTGGCGCAGGCGTAGCGTAAAGGCGCCCAGGCAATTCGGAAGCCCTTGACAGCAGGTAGAAGGTCGTTCGCGATAAGCTCGACGCGGGACCGAAGCGGGCCGAGGACTGCGTCGATGTAGAAGGAGAAGCCGCTGGAAACGACGATGATGCGGTGCCCGTCGGCGGCAGTCTTCGCCAGGAACTCCTCGAATCCTGGTCGGACGCGGCCGACGCGGAACGCTTCCGCCCTCAACTCCTGGATGGAGGCGCGCACTCCACGCCACTGGAGGTCTTGGGCTACCCGCAACGGCAGCGCACCCCGGTGAGCAAGCACATCCCAGAGGCGCCAGGCCGGGCGACCGAAGCGCGCGAGGAGCGCCGCGCCAATGTCACGCGTCGCGACCGTACCGTCGAAGTCGCAGAGGAAGGTCATCGCCGGCCACCCCTTCGTGGGTGGGCGGTTCGCTGCCCAAGGAGGCTGGCAATAGTCTGGGCGAGTTGCTCAAGGAAGAAGTAGCTGATGCGGGGGTGGTAGAGGGGCGCCTGGATCTCCTCGACGTGATCGAGGAGCAGCTCGCTTGGCTCCAAGACACGCTGGCGCCACTTCTCGACGAAATCCTTGAAGGCGGGCGGGCGCGCATCGCTGCGGCCGCCACGCGCAATGAGCCGCAGGTCCTCAGTGACGTACTGGAGGTCCTTGATGAGCCGGTGAACAGTGTCGCCTTTAACAGCGATGACCCGCGCCCACGTGGAGTCGACATGATCCTGGAGGACCTGAAAGTCGATCTTCGTCCCCCGCCTGCGAGCGTAGAAATAGAGCGCGAGGGCAGTCTCGGCGCGGAGACGCAACATGAGGTGCTGGATCCGCTCAATGCGCAGGATGTCGCCAATGGTCGCGGAGTAAGGCAAGCCGTCGCGCAAGGCCAGCGCGGCGAGGGCGTACTGGAGACCGTTCATCGCCCAGAACTTCTTGCGGACCTCGATCGCAAAAGCTGGCGCGTCGCAGAGAAACGGGTCGAGTTGGAGGTCACAAAGTCGTGCCCAGATCGAATCAAGGTGCGCCTTCGCCGGAAAGGTGAACTTGAAGTTGAGGTGATTCTCAGTCTCCACGTGGCAAGTCGCATCGGTAACGAGGATCTTGTCACTGCAGATTCGATCAACCACCGTGTCGGCCGCAAAGAGATGGTCATCGACCCACGTCGACGGCAGGTCGCGCGCTTTGAGGTGACTCAGCGCTTGCGTACCCGCATCCGACTTGTTTTCCAAGGGGAGAAAGATTAAGGGAGTTGTGGTGTAGAAGCTGCTGTGCCTGGTGAGCAGGACTTCAAGGGCTTGGTAGACGGCTTCGAGGTTCCCAACGCCCACGCTACAGGAGACAACCTGCGGCGGAGTTCCGTCAAGGATCTTCAGGAGGGTCCGTGGCGAGTGGTCGTTATAGCGACGGATCGGTGGGGCTGGGTAGGCTTCCGTGGCGCCGTCCGGGAAGCAGAGCTCGACCGTACCCCCGCCCTCGAGTGTGGGGTAATACTGTTTGTCGGAGCTATTGCGGATGACAGCCATGAGACCAGTTCGGGAGCGTGGCCGGAAGAAGGGGAGAACAAATCCGAGCCCGAACGGGCCAAGACCAAAGTGGAGATGAAGAGGGGACTCGGCCTTAGTCCTCACGGGGTGGGAGAATGTCGTAGACGGCGAGCAAGTCAGTGCAGTAGGCGCACGAAGAGGCGTGGACTTGCCAAGGGTCGAGGTAGCGACGTCTCTCCTCGGCGTCACCGTAGAGATCCAAGAGCAGCGGGTCGATGTGGTCTTCGGGCTTGAAACCTTCAGGGTTGATGGGGATCGGCTTCCTTACCCACCCAGGCCCCCGGGCACCCAGCGCGCGCAGCAGAGCATCACGATCCGGCGATGCCACCGGACCGTTGCGTTCCGCAAACAGCGCGAGGACCCTTTGTTCCTCAGGGCTCTGATCATGCGGACGCATGTAACTCCTCCCCGCGTTCCAACTAGGCGGGCTGGCGATGGCATTCCCCGACGCCAGGGCCGCGGCTTTCATCTTCATGGGTGCCCTCGAGTTCATAAAGTTTTCTAGATAGGCTCCTCGGAGCCTGTCCGCTCCTCCGTTGAACCGTGAACGTGGCCTTACTAGTGCCCATCGTGGGCCAGTCGGGCCAGTCTGTCAAGGCCTGCGCCCGAAGAACGCCACCCTTGGTACGTATCGTAGTCCCAGCGGGTTGCGTGTCAAGCGATGAAGGTGGAGAGAGACAACCAGCCAGGATGGACGGGACGGGCCAGAAGGGACGCAAGGCTCCTGTTTTTAGTCTCTTACCTTGGGTTGTGCCACCTCGTCCACCTTAGTAATGGGATGCGTATCACTTTCCAGTCATCATCCTGTCGGAACACGTGGGAGGATCGGGGCCGGGGGGCTGGCTCAGCAGGAGTTTGACCGGGAGGTGTCGTTTTTCCCGGCGGATGGTGAGCAGTGCGAGGCGAGAGTCGCCTGGGGCACGCGGACCGCGTGAAAGACGTTCACAGAGTCCACGGTCTCTCCTCAGTGTGGGAGCCCGTACACAACGTTGCCGGGCCGACGTTGTGTGGAGGGCTACTCGATATTTGGTGCGGGTCTTGACAAATCTCATACAATGCCCCATCCTGAAAATTACCCCCAAAGAATCTGGGGGTGGAGGGAGGCCGCGATGCCGCTGACGTCGAAGGCACCACCCACCACCAATCTGGGCCACGCCTGCCCTGTGGTCCGTCTCTCGGGGACGCACCGCAGGGGATGCCGAGGGGTTCAACGCGAAGCCACGATGCAGTGTGATCCCGCCCACGTGATGGCCACTCACGGTGACGGGATCTCGCGTCCAGGCGACAGCCCAACACACAGACGTCGGAACGACCCCTAGCAATCGAAAGGAGGAGACCGCCCATCGCCATGCCTGCGGCAGAAGTGTCGCAACCGCATCTCTCGTAGGATGCCGACGCCCTCCAGGGCGGGCAGGCAAGGGTTGTGCTCGCGGGTTCACGGCCGCTGAGCTCAGCTCGATCAGAGCCACCAAAGCGCTCGCGGACTTCACTCGGGCCAATGGTGGCTGTTCTCGTTTTCAGAGGCTCGCCAAGACCCAGTTGAACTCAACGTGTGACGGGGACATTCCCCTGCGCGATCCCCTTCGCCGGGGGAGGGAGGCAGCCATGAGGAAGCGAGGAGAGCCAGGTCACTTCATCCAAATTGGCCCCAGAGGTCGTGGACGGGACCTCGAAGGGGCCGCTCGAAACAGTGAGAGCGTGGAAAAGGAACCAGACCGGCGCGAGGTGAGCCCTGAGGGGGCGTCCGCATCTCGCCAGCGGGTCGAGTCACAAGAACCGAGGGAGGAGCGGGTTTCTGGTGCGCGAGTAGGGGTTGGTGGCCGGCGCCGAATCGGTGGCAAGTCCACAGGTGGGACAGCTCCCAACGAAGGTCACCGGAGCGCCGTGGAGCTGGTCTTGGGTGCGTTCGACTCGTTGTGGCCGGTTTTCGAAAAGGATCTGCGTCGGTGGGACGCGTGGCAATGGCGCGAGCAGACCCGTGTTGCGGCCCAGGAGAAGCTTGCCGAGCAGGCCGCAAAGGGTGGGCAATGGGTGTGGAGCGCAGCAGAGCGACAGACCTACATTTACAAGACGGTGAGGAGCCAGGCGGGCCTGCAGCGAGTCCTGGGGCTGAATCTCATCGAGGTCGCCTCCAGCGGTGACGTGAAAGCCGCGGTCGAGATCGTGATGTCGTTCATGGAGGCTCTGGATGAGGTCATAGTCACGATCGGTGGGAGGTATTTCGACGAGTACCACTCTGGAGAGATCTTCAATCTTCTGGCGGAGGCTGTCACCGATTGCATGACCGGCCGGAAGGGGAGCCGCCCGAAGGTCGGAGCGCTGTCGAGTTTTCTTGAGAGCATCTGCAAGAACAAGACGATTGACGTTCTCCGGCGGGAGAAGCGGCAACAGACGACCAGCGACGGTGTTCGCGGGGTTGAGGTCTCCATCGACAGCCTGACCAGTTGGCACGGAGAGATCGGCGCCAAGTGGGCCGAGATCGATCGGGAACCCGCGCTCGGGTTTCTGCCAGAGGAGCTGGGAACAGTGGAGCGCGTGGCCGAGAAGTTCGACTCGGTCGAGGACCTGATGTCGGATCTCGCGCCGGTTGCGGCTGAATTCAGCCGCTGGGGTGAGTCGATTGACCGGGACCTGCAGTGCAAGCTTCTGCGTGCGCTTTGCAAGGGGAGCCGTCTGACCAAGGCAATCCTGGCTGTGAGGGCAGAGCACCCGGGGTGGAAGGAGGTCGAAGTCTCCGAGTACCTTTGCAATCAGTACCTCCAGGAGAAGCCGAGGCGGGTTGCGTCGCGGCTCCAACACATACGCGACCGTCTGCTGGGCGTCGTGGAAGAACACCTTCGGGGCGTCGAACTCGAGGGAAAGCCGGATGAAGCGAGCCGTGCAGTCCGGCGGTTGGCAAAGAGACTCCGAGACGCGCGTGGCTCGGAGCAGCGTCGGCCGAAGAAGAAGAAGGGGGAGGGCGAACGTGGATGAACTGGAGCGGCAGGAGGAGGAAAGATGAGCCTGCCTGAACGAGAGCCGGGAGAGCGACATGGCACGAAAGTGAAGTGATCATAGTGAGTTGTCGCTGCCCCCATATGAAGAGCAGTTCCTTGCCAGCGCCTCCAAGAGGCGCCACGCTGGAGGTGTTGCATCAGCCCGGCGTGCAGCTGTGGTAGGGTTAATAAGGCGCATATGCGAACGAAAGACTTGGTCCAAGCGATCCACCTCCTCGTTGATGAGGATGGCCATCCGCGCGAACTGACGACAGGGGAAACGCAGCAACTTCGCGAGATCGGCAAACGCAACGTGAAGCTGATCAGAGAGCGTCGCCGCGATGCCATGGTGCAGCACCTGCGCGACCGTCAGGCTCGAGGGAAGGCGAAACAGCCGGGACGCCCGGCTCGGCATTGAAGATTCCGGCTGCGAACTGAGCTGAACACCCGTCTTCTCCATTTAAACAACACGAGGTAGCCCACAGCCGCCTGGTCTCCCAGGGTTGCGACGGGAATTCGCCTGTCTGCCACATGGGCCAGAAACGGCTCGTGGAGGGCGGAGAACGTGGCGAGCGCCTTTGACGCCGAGGGCAAGGTCCGGTACGGCGAGTGCGCGCAGTGTGGTCGGGCGCTGCTCGCATCTGACCCGTTGAGCTGTCCTTGCCGGGCCATCGCGCTCCGGGTTCGGTGACGGGGCGAAGATCAAGTCCCGTTTCGGGTCGGGCCGCAGGTCGCGGCGGTGGGGCGACGCGCCGGGTGACTCGTCCAGACAGCAGCCGCGCGGCCGGTTTCCCTTCTCAAACCGGGACACACAGTGCGACGGGGCAAACGGTGCCATCCACCAAACGTCGATGCACACGTACTCAGTCACTAGCGTCGCCGCGGCGTGTAGACCTCCAGCTGGAAATTTCAGGGGGAAGGGTCGTAACGGAACAGCTCGTCGACTGTATCTCCGGGAGGCGATGTTTTTTCCGGGGAGGGTCCGTGACGCAACCCCCCGACTCCTGGAGCTGGAGGGGGATTCATGAAGGCACACAGCAAAGGGCCGGCCGTGAAGAAGGAGGCAGAGCGAAGCAGTAACCGGTCGCCAGGGCGGCAGCACCGACGCGGAACCCGACAGTGTGCGGAAGCGACAGGCATGAGTCTGGGAGGCTTCTCCATCGCTACGGCCGCAATCCGCGTCGAGGACCCGGCGGTGTTCGAGGCGGTCCATGCCATGATCTTCCGCTACCTGGGCAAGGGATGGGTCACCGAACTGCGGATCGACCACCCCGACGGGCTGCTCGAC
>JAKAEN010000075.1 GCA_021818355.1 Actinomycetes bacterium
GCCTCGGAGGCAAGCCGGGAAGATAGCTCGGTGGCCGTGGTGTTGGCGATCTCAAGATACTTGGCGAAGCTAAGGCCGGTGTTCTCGATCCGATGCCCGAAGTCGTGGGAGAGGTTCTCGAACTCCCTCTGGACCAGCGTGCCGGGGAGATCCGTGATGCCCACCGCCTCGGAAAGCGAATTCGCCAGCACCTGTCGCCACGAGTTCCTGAGAAGGGAGCGGCGGAAATTCTCGAGGCTGGTCCGGACGTCTTCGCGAAGCTCGGCCAAGGTCTCGAACTCCGAGACGTCCTTGGCAAACTCGTCATCCAACTCCGGCTTCACCAGCGACTGATGGGCCTTGACCGCGCCGGATACCTTGCGCGGCTTGCCGTCCTCTTCGGACGCCGGCACCTCAAATTCAAAGGAATCGCCAACCGACTTCCCGGACAAGGCCTCCGCGAGGCCCTCAACCGGCTCGGCAGCGCCAATCCTCAACACGTAGTCGGTAACCGCGCTCGGCTCCGAGCCTTCCTCTGCCACCTCGAAGTCGATGGTCGCGACGGAGTTCTCCCCGATCGGCTCGCTGGAGTCCTCGTAGTTTCCGAAAGCTTCGCGAAGCCTTTCGATCTGCTCAGCCACTTCCTCGTCGGAGACGTTGGGCGAAGGAAACTCGATGCGAAGATCCCCGTATCCCTCGAAGGCGTACTCCGGCCGGACCTCAACCACCACGTCGAGCTTGAGAGGCCCTTCCTCCTCGCCATCGGTGACGGTCACCGATGGGCGGGAAATCGCCTCGACCTCGTTGTCGATGATGGCCTGCTCGGCCCAGCGGCCGGCGTTGTCATTGATCGCTTCGGCTCGAGCAAACCCTTGGCCAAGCTTGGCCTCCAAAACCCGCCGCGGCGCCTTGCCCGGCCGGAATCCAGGCAGCCGAACCTGCCGTGACACCTTGAGAAAGGCCTTTTCCACCTCTGGCGCCAGCTCCTCTTCGGGAACCTCCACGAGAAGCTTTATCTGGTTGTTGTCGAGTTGCTCGGTGTGGGATTGCATATGGGTACCAAGCTAGTTGCCCGAGGTGAGGTTGCTTCATTTGACCTCGGCTCGGTCACAGCCGACGCGATGGCTGCCGCGACACCACCTACGGCGAAAATAAGAGCGCGGTTAAATGTACGTACATTACGTGTGTCAGGAATACCCTCCCCGGTATTATGTATCAAAAGCTCGACCCAAGGAGAGACTGTTGTTCTTCAGAACCAAGCTTCCCTCAGTATCCGCCCGCGACGCCCATGGAATGATCTCCGATGGCGCTCAGCTCGTTGACGTTCGCGAGAAGATGGAGTGGGACTACGGGCACGCTCCCTCTGCAAAGCACATACCCTTGAACACCATCCCCGCCAACCTCCATAAGATCGACAAGACCAAGCCGGTGATCGTGGTCTGCCGCGGAGGCTCGCGTTCCGCAAGTGCTGCGGCCTTCCTGTCCGAGCAGGGCTTCAACGTCCACAATCTTGAAGGCGGCATGGTCTCCTGGGCCCGCCACGGCCTCGACGTCGTCGCGGGGAACGGCCGTCCCGGAACCGTCGCCTGAACCTCCGACCCTGAGACAACGCAAAACCGCCGCGGCCTTCGCCGCGGCGGTTTTGCGTCAAGGCGCTTTTGCGTTAAGGGCGGCGCCCGTCCAAGATTGGCCGCATCCGCCCTTTACTTGAGCTTCAAGAAGAGGCTCTGGAGCCTCTCGAACTCCTCCAAGGACTGGACGTCGTCCCTCTTGGCGCATGCAAACAGCTGGGCAGCGACCATCCTGAAGCCCACCCGCTCCAGCGCCTTGAGCGTCGCCTGGAACTGCGTGACCACGTCGTCACACTCACGCCGCTCCTCGATCATCCTGGCCAGACCTCTGACCTGGCCCTCTACCCGGGCAAGCCGACGCAGGAGGTCTTTGGCCTCATCGTCGCTCAGCTGAATCCCGGCGGGCTGCGACTCGGACAACTCTGTGTCGCTGCTCATTGTTGCTGCCTCCATCAATACCCTTAGGGGTATTCTAGCCGCCCAAGTAGGCAGCCCGGATGGAGTCGTCATCGAGCAGATCCGCCGCCGGCGCCCTACGGGTGATTCGCCCCGATTCAAGCACGTAGGCGCGCCGCGACACCGACAAAGCCTGAATGGCGTTTTGCTCGACGAGGAGGACGGTGGTCCCCTGACCGTTGATCTCCTGGATGATCTCGAAGATCTGGGCTACCAGCTTGGGCGCAAGGCCCATGGAGGGCTCGTCCAGAAGTAGGAGATCGGGGTCCGACATCAGAGCCCTGCCGATCGCCAGCATTTGCTGCTCGCCCCCGGACATTGTCCCCGCCACCTGCTTCTGGCGTTCCTTGAGTCTCGGGAAGAGGGAAAAAACCCTCTCGTAGTCGGCAGCAATCCTTCCGGGGTCGCGCTTTTTGCGCGTATAAGCGCCCATTCCGAGGTTGTCGATGACCGACATACCCGGAAAGATGCCCCGGCCTTCGGGTGCCTGGCAGATGCCCATGCTCACGCGCTGGTGCCCGGGGACGTGGGTTATATCCGCCCCCTTGAAGCGAACGGCGCCATGCGAAACCTTTCGCAGCCCGGAGATCGTCTTCAGCGTCGTCGACTTACCGGCGCCGTTGGCGCCGATGAGGCAAACGATCTCCCCCTCATCCACGTCGAGGGAGATCTTGTCCAGCGCCTGGATCTTGCCGTAGAAGACGCTCAGCTCGGAAATCTCAAGAAGCATCGCGCGCCGCCCCGAGGTAGGCCTCAATGACCGCCGGATTCTCGCGTATCTCCTGTGGCAGGCCCTCGGCGATCTTCTTTCCGAAGTCGAGCACGATGATCCGGTCGGAGATCTTCATCACCAGACTCATGTCATGTTCGATCAGCACCACCGTAACGCCCCGCTCACGAATTCGCGAGATGAGCCCCTGAAGCTCGACTTTCTCCGCCGGATTCATTCCGGCAGCGGGCTCATCGAGCAGGATGAGCTTGGGCTGGGTCGCGAGCGCACGGGCGATTTCCAGCCGGCGCTGGTCGCCATAGGAGAGCGCCTGGGCCTCGCGTCCCGAATCACCTTCGATGCCGACGAACGAGATCGCCTCCTTGGCACGCTCTTCCGCGATCCGCTCTTCCCGCCTCTGGCGAGGCGTGTGGAGTATCGCGCCGAAGACGACCGAGCGCGAATTGGAGTCGGCGCCGACCTTGGCATTCTCCAGGACAGTCATATTCGGGAAGAGCCTGATGTTCTGGAAAGTCCTCGCCATCCCCAGCTTCGTCACCCTGTGAGGCTTCAGTCCCGCCAGGCTTCGCCCTTCGAAGCGAACGGCCCCGTTGCTGGGCTTGTAGACGCCGGTAACCGTGTTGAACACGGTGGTCTTCCCAGCGCCGTTGGGGCCAATGACAGCCAGGATCTCGCCTTGTGCAACGTGGAAAGAGACCTCGGACACCGCCACGACGCCACCGAAGCGCACGGTAACAGCGTCGAGTTCGAGCAGCCGCTTCTGATCGCCAGCTTCTTCAGCCATCTATGCCTCCGGCTCCGCTCCGGGTTGACCAAGGTCGAACTCGCCACCCAAATGCTGACCTCCGCCTCGTCCTTCCAGAAGCTCGGAACGCCTGCGGCCAGCTGGCAGGATTCCGCCTGGACGGAAGATCATCATGATCACGAGGGCGGCCCCAAAGATCAGGATGCGGTAGTTCGCCAACCCTCTGAATCTCTCCGGCAGCCATGCCACGAGAAAAGCGCCGAGAATCACGCCGATGCGGTTCCCAGAACCTCCTAGGACCACGCAGACGAGTATCAGGACGGACAACAAGAGGGGATAGTTCTCGGGGGTGATGGCAATCACCTTGGCCGCGTAGACGACGCCCGAGAGTCCCCCGACGCTTGCGCCGATCGCGAAGGCCCACACCTTGAAAGCGAAGGTCGGCACGCCCATCAGCTCGGCGGCGTCCTCATCCTCTCGAATTGCCACCCAGCCACGACCGATCCGCGAATTCTCCAGTCGGTACGAGACGAAGATGACAAGGATGATCATCAAGAGTTCGAGGTAGTAGTAAGGCGTAGGATCGAGCACCCCGTAGGTCAGGAAGGAGAAGTGGCCTATGGAGGGCGGATGCGGGATGCCCGAGATTCCGGTCGGGCCGCCGGTGACCGTGAGGTTGTTGGCGACGCGCTGGATGATCTCCCCGAAGCCGAGCGTGACGATGGCGAGATAGTCGCCGCGCAGCCGCAAGGTCGGGGCGCCGAGAATCACTCCGGAGAGGGCCGCGATTGCCACCCCGGCCGGGAGTATCTCCCAGAAACTCCAGTGGTAGTTGACTCCCAGCACCGCCATCGCGTAACCGCCGATGGCGAAGAACGCGACGTAGCCGAGATCGAGCATGCCGGCCAGGCCAACAACGACGTTCAGGCCGAGCGCGAGCAAAATGTAGGAGCCGATTGGGTAGAACAGGACGGTGCGCCAGTCGCTCTGGGGAGCCATGAAGTTGCCGACGGTTTGCGACGGCGCCAGCACCGCAAGCACCACTATCAAGAGATAGACAACCAGCCTGGCCCACTTCGGAGCCCGACGCCAGCGTGACGAGACTTCCGCGGTCGCCTTGCGAACCGGCACCCAGGCCTCCGAAATTCCCTGCCCGAGCTTGTTCGAGGTCATTGCCATACGTTGGACCTCCCCGCGCTCATGCCCGCGCCCGCTGCAGGCTCTCACCGAGAATGCCTGTGGGGCGGAAGAGCAGAACTAGAACCAGCACGCTGAAGGCGACGACGTCGATCCACTGGGCGTTGAAGATTGCGCCGCCGAAAGTCTCGATCAGTCCAAGGGCGAATCCACCCACCAGCGCGCCGCGAATATTGCCGATCCCACCGAGGACTGCTGCCGTAAAGCCCTTGATGCCGATCACGAAGCCGATGTTGTACTGAGTCACCTCGTAGAAGGTCCCATAGAGCATCGCGGCGACTCCGGCCATGACCCCGCCGAGCAGGAATGTCAGGGTTATGACCCGGTCGATGTTCACGCCCATGAGCACCGCGGTCGAGGCATCCTGGGCCACCGCCCGAATGCCCCTGCCTAGCCGGGTGCCGTTCACGAACCTGTCGAGGATGAACATCATCACCAGCGCCGAGGCCACCACCAGGACCATGTCGGAACGGACCTCTGCGTTGCCGATGTGGAAGAGCACGTTCTTTTGCAGAATCCGTGGGAACGGAATCAAGTCGCGCCCGTAGCGGAGTGCGAACACCTCCTGTAGGAAGAATGACATTCCGATCGCCGAAATCAGGTTTGCCAAAGACGAGGAGTTGCGCTTTCGCAGTGGGCGATACGCGACGTACTCGACCCCCACCGCAACGAGCCCGGAAGCCGTCATCGCAGCAATTGTTATGGCCGCAAACACGGCTATTGCCTCGATGCCGCCCGGCGCATAGTTGATGTGCAGCGCGTGCAGGGTGAAGAGGCTGGCGAAGGTTCCCACCATGAACACCTCTGAGTGGGCGAAGTTGATCAGGCGCAGAACGCCGTAGACCAATGTGTACCCGAGGGCCATAAGTGCGTAAATGGCCCCCGTGGTGGTGCCGTCCACGATGGAGGGCCAAATTTGACTCACAAAATTGTGCAACGCTCCTCCTGATTGGCATCGAGCCGGCGGAACACAGCCCGGTCTCGATCTGCGCACGCGAAATGCAAGAAGAGGAGCGCCGCCACCCACATCCAGGATGGAGGCGCTCCTCTCTTCACTGCTCTACCGCCGGAATCAGCCGACGAGGTTGCTCACCAGGCCCAGCGACTTGAAGCCGGCGCCACTGGTCTGGTACACGTAGATGCCGCCACCCTTGATGTCACCCGTGGACGTGAAGGTGATCGTCTTGGTGATCCCGGTGTAGCTGTGGCTGTTGATATAGCTGTTGATCGCCGTCGAGGTCGTATTGCCCGCCTTGATCGCAGCAAGGATCACGTTGGCCGCGTCATATCCTTCAGCCGAGTAGGTCCCGGGAGCCGTGTTGAAGGCCGATTGATACGCCTTGACAAACGCAGCACCCGCGGGCGTCCCCGAAACATCACCGCAAGCGCAGGTCGCGTATGTGTTAGCTGACTCGGTCGAGCCGGCCGTCGAGATGAGCTTCGGATCAAGGGAGCCGTCATCCGAGACGAAGGCACCCTTGTAGCCGGCATCCCTCAACTGCTTGAGCAGGCGCCCGGCAGCGTCGTAGTAGCCGCCGTAGTAGACCGCCGTCGCACCGGAGGACTGGATGGCGTTCACCGTCGACGAATAGTCGGGGGTATTCGGGTCCACCGACTGAGACGTCACCACCTGGCCACCCAAGGTTGGTATGGTTTGGCGGACGATATTGGCGATACCCTGGCCGTAGGCGCTCTGGTCGTCGATCACAGCAACCTTGGTGTCGCCGAGCTTCTTCACGATGAACTCGGCGCCGGCTGGGCCCTGCGCATTGTCATTGCCCACGATGCGGTGCCAGAACTTCCAGCCCTTCGTCGCAAGGGCAGGGTTTGTGGCCGACGGGGTCACGTTGACGATTTGCCCCTGCTCAAGAATTGGATCCGCCACCAGCGACTCGCCGGAGAAGGCCGGACCCACAAGAGCAACCAACTTGTCGCTGATGGCCTTCTGAGCAAGCTGCGGAGCCTGCGACGGATCGCCCTGGGAATCGAGGTTCACCAGCGATACCTTCACAGTCGCGTTGGCGTTGTACTGCTGAACCGCGAGCTTCACGCCATCATCAATGTTGATGCCCAGCTGAGCATTTGGACCGGTCAGGGCTCCAAAGAACCCAATCGAAACCCCGGCCGGAGCGCTCGTCGTCGCCGTCGAGCCGCTGGACCCGGATGATCCACACGCGGCGGCAATCAGGCCGCCCGCCGCCAAGAGCGAAGGAAGTGCGACTTTACGCATCTTCGAAATTGCCATTGTTTGTTTTCCCCTGTTTGATGTCCCCTAGCAGTCGGCCGTAGCCAAACTGTTGACTGCAATATAGCAGTCCGCGTTTTTCCACCGCTACATATTTCTTGCCGCCGCTTGGCCTTCTGGACAGGACTTGTAGGCGCTCTCCGACACCCCGTTTGAAGTGCTATTCCGTGTGAAAAGAAATGCAATTCGGAACGAACTGCGGCTGACCATCCAATTAATCAGCCGCCCTTCTTACGCTCGCCTCTGTCCAGACTTCCTGCTCACGGAGGCCATGGCACACACGCCGCCTCCAACAAAGAACCACAGATCCTCCTCTCAGGTCACACATTTCCCGCGCTGCAAGATTATTTCGATACCTTTTAGGGCGACTCAGCCACGTTTTCTAGTTGTGGGTGGACGCTAGGCGCCAGCCGCATAATCGCGGGCTCCGCTGGAACATATCGGCCGTAGACAAAGACCGTCCCGACAGATTGACAAAACGATACGGTCGTTTTCGACCTGAATTAATCGCACACGCGGGGGTGCCTCGCAGCTTCATAACTCGGCATACGCGCCGGGAAGTCGCGCCTTCCAACCGAGCGGGAGCGAGGTCGCGTGTGTGGTTCAGCCCTTGCGCAAGCTTGCCCGACCACTTGCGTGCCTCCAAGTCGGTTCGCATCGCCAAGCTGGGCCCCCTAGACGCCGGTGGCTTTGACGACCGGCATCAATAGAGCGGACGCCTGGTCGGCCGT
Source organism: Actinomycetes bacterium (assembly GCA_021818355.1). GTDB lineage: Bacteria > Actinomycetota > Acidimicrobiia > Acidimicrobiales > Acidimicrobiaceae > Acidithrix. The sequence continues at coordinate 7,655 of JAKAEN010000075.1, forward strand.
CGGACATCAGATCTGTCCCCAGCACGATCGCGCCTTGAGTTCATTGATCGGCACGGGTAGCGGTTCCGTACGGCCAACGTTCACGAGCTAGCCGGCAATCACCGCCTGAGGCTCAACCGTTGACACCCCGGCTCCAGCCGCAAAGTGCATGCGGCGCGATTTCGGCCATCTCAATCGACAACGCAACCCGCGCAGCTGCGGGCCCGTGACACGAACGCCGAGGGAAGGCGGTCCGCGGCATGCCGGCTCCTCAGCCGCTAATGGGCATTGCGCTGCCGGGTCGATGGCCGTGTGGTGCATGCTCGCTTCCATGGAGGAACGAGCGCGGGAACCCCTAGCTTGTCAAACTGCAAAGGAAGAGAAGGCCTTCACGCACTCATCGCCCGCGTCGATACCGGAAACGCCCACAATGCCGTCCTCGGACAAAGGAGATACGAGAATTCGGCACTGGCATGGGAGAATCGCGCGAGGGAGACCGCTGAGCAAGCAGATACCCTTGGTTATAGACGCGAAGTGCTCGTTTGAATTGGAGGGTCACCTACAAAACTCACTCTAGCTGGGAAAACACGCCCCCTCGAGTAGACCCCTCCACGCGCTAAGCCCTCCGATCCCACACCCGGCCGCCCGTTCTTCCAGCCCGCGGCTCAACCAGCCCCCAGAGGTCCCCGATCGGTGAGGAAATCTTGGTTGTTCAGGGAAAATATCCTTGTTTCCCTTGACCACAGTATCGCTACTGTGGTATGATTCGCATGGAGGTGATCATGACCGATTCAGAATCCGCCCGCATCCGCATCGCCGAGATCCGCGAGGAGCTCTCCTCGATCCCCATGGCGCTGCCCGGCAGCGTAACCATCCGCACCTACGCCTGTGGCAAGGCCTACTGCGCCTGCCACAAGGACCCGCCCAAGCTGCACGGCCCCTATTACTCCTGGACCCGCAAGGTTGGCAAGAAGACCGTCACCAAGCTGCTCGGCGCCGAGCAGTACGAAAAGCTCAAGCCCCTGCTCGAGAACCACCGGCGCATGAGGGAGCTGCTCACAGAGATGGCAGAGGCGACCATCGCCGTCCTTAGGGACGAGGGTGAGCTCCCCGCATAGTGCCAGAGCCGGGGCCCGCGCCCTGGTGGAGCGCTACGCCGAACTCATCGGCGAGCCCACCCGGGGATCGGACCCCTTCCTGGGGGCCCAGGCGCTCAAGCGCTCGGGCCTCAGGCCCTCCACTCTTGGCACCTACGCCTGGGCGCTTCGCCAGGAGGGCATCGACACCGGCACCCGCCACCGGGGATCCCCGGGATCGCTCTGCTACGACCCGGATCAGCTGGCTTGTCACCTCCTGGCCGCCAAGGCGCTTGCCGATCCCGCCCGGCGCGCCGCGGCGCTGGTGATGATCGCCGCCGCCGTGGGCGCCGGCGCCCGGCCCGGGGAGCTTCTCGCCCTTGTCCCTCGCGATCTCTCCCCCGGTCTCCTGCGCCTGCCCGGCCGGATGGTCCCCATCGCGGATCCCTGGGCGGGGATCATCGGCGCCAACGCCCCCACCCGGGGGGAGCATCTCTTCAGCTACGGAAGCGCCAAGCGCACCCGCAGGAGCTATCTCTCGGACTTCTCGGCCCGGATGACAAGACCTGGATCCCCCGGGCCGTTCTCCCTCCCCCGGGCCCGGGCCACCTATATCTGTGCCCTCATCCAGGAGGGGAGAAGCGCCAACGAGGTGATGTACTTGGGGGGCATCGCCGAGGTGGAATCCCTGCTCAGGTACTCCCGGCAGGTGCCGGGCGCCCCCGGGACCAAGGCGGAGCTGCGCAGGTGGGCGCGCTAGAGACCGCCATGGGGATCATCGAGAGCTCGGGGGTGCTCTCTCTCATCCGTCACCAGAGGACGGGGAGGCCCTCCACGCTCTCGGCCAAGGCGGTGCTCTCGGCACTCCTGGCCCTGGCCATCACCGATCGCCCCCTGCACCTCTCCGAGGCGGCCAGGCTCATCTATGCCGAATCCTCCCCCCGTGCCGAACTCGGTGTCACCGGCGCCGATCCCCCCAGCTTCCCCGCCGCCTGCCGGCGGGTGGCCTACCGCTTCCACCAGATCACAGACGCCCTGCACCTCCCGGGCATCGAGATAGACCCTGAGCGCCTGGGGGCCATCGAGGACTTCGTGAACGCCATCCTGACCGCCACCGTGCCCCAGGGTCCCCACTCCCTCTTCGGCCTGGATGCCACCTGCGTCCCCGCCTTCAGCCGCGGCCCATCCAAGCGCACCGAGACGAAGCCCGCCGATCCCCAGGCGGGCTGGTACGTGCGCGACGGGGACCACCGGGACGCCCCCGGCCCGGGCGGGAGACGGCTTCCCCGCGTCGCCTGGGCTCTCGAAGCCACCGTGGCCGTCACCGGGGACGCCCCCGTCCTCTCGGTGGCCATGGCCATGGGCATCCCCGGCCATGACCCCGGCGGCACCGGGTCACGCATGGCGACACGCCTCTGGGCCCTTGGCCACGGAGGCGCCTACATCGCCGCCGACCGCGCCTACTCCAACGCCGATCCCGGCAACTACCACCTGGTGCTGGCCTCCATGGGCTTCAAGCCGGTGATGGACTACCGCATCGATGCCCTCGGCATCCAGGCCCAGTGCCAGGGAGCCAACCTGGTGGAGGGGGGATGGCACTGCCCGGGGATGCCCGCCGCACTGGTCGGGGCCACCGCCGACCACCGAAAGGGGGAGATCGACAGCCAGACCTGGCAGGCCCGAATCGCGGCCCGGGTTCCCTATGGCCTCGTCCCCATCGCGGGTCCCGACGCCCAGGGATATCGGCGCTATGGCTGCCCGGCCGTGGCGGGAAGGGTGCAGTGCCCACTGAGAGGCGCCTCCCCTTCGGCATCGGCCAAGGTCTTCGACCCTCCCGAGATCCCCCCGCCGGTGTGCACCCAGCGCAGCATCACCGTCGCCCCCTCGGTAGGCGCCCGCCACTTCCAGGAGCACGCCTTCGGATCTCCCAAGTGGGCCGAGACATACGCCAAGGGGCGCAACGCGGTGGAGGGGATGAACGGATACGTGAAGGATCCCAGCCACCAGGCACTGGCCGCTCCCGCCCGTCGCCGGGTGCGCGGCATCGCCGCCCAGAGCATCTTCGTGGCCCTGCTGCTCTCCGCGGCCAACCTGAGAAAGCTGGCGAGCCTGGCCGAAAAAGGCGAGACCACGCCTCGCCGGGCCAGACGGCGAAAAGAGGACATCGCCGACTACCGGCCCTCCTGAGCGGGCTCCCGCGGCACCCCGGCAGACAAACCCCGAGGGCGGAGCCACCGCCGAATCACCCCCAAGGTGCCCGAGAAGCCACTTGGATCCCGATCGCGCCGGCGTCAGCGGCGGCGACGGCGGGTTAAATGCGAAGGTCACACCTGCGGTGCATTATGGTGATGCACTTTTGTAGGTGTGACCTCGTCAGTTTTGTATGTAACCCTGTGCACCCCCAACGGGATTCGAACCCGTGTTACCGCCGTGAAAGGGCGACGTCCTAGGCCACTAGACGATGGGGGCGTTCATATCGGCTTCGTCGCT
>JAKAEN010000076.1 GCA_021818355.1 Actinomycetes bacterium
CGTGCTCAAGCTGGCGATAGCCGGTGGAGTGGCATGGGCTGTGCTCCGCGGCCAGTTCGACGCTCTTGCCAGCGGAACCGTCAGCCTTTCGGAGTCGGTGTCCATGGTTGCCGGCGGAGCCATGGCAATGGTCCGTGCGCTCGCGCTGGCTGGTCTCGCGCTGGGGCTGGCGGACTTCTTCCGGCAGCGCCAGTCCCTGCATCGCCAGTTGCGCATGACCAAGCAGGAGGTCAAGGACGAGATGCGCGAGAGCGAGGGGGATCCCTTGGTGAAGGGGCGGGTGCGCAGGCTGCAGCGGCAGATGAGCCGCATGCGCATGGCCGCGGCCATGAACTCCGCCGACGTCCTGGTGGTGAACCCCACGCACTACGCCGTAGCGCTTCGCTACGACCCCGAGGTCAGCCCGGCCCCGGTGGTGGTGGCAAAGGGCTCCGGCCACCTGGCTGCCCGTCTGCGCGAGCTCGCCTCCGAAAACCTCGTGCCCGTGGTGCGCGACCCCCTGCTTGCCCGCACCTTGCACGCCGCCTGTCCGGTCGGCACCTCCATCCCTCCCGAGATCTTTCTCGCCGTGGCCAAGCTCCTCGCCTACGTCTTCCGCCTTTCCGGCCCGGCCAGGTACTACGAGGCGACCCATCGCACAAACGCCAACGATCTCCCCGACGATCTACTGGAGCGCGCAAATGCCCTGGCTTGATTCCCCCCGCCGCCCCCGGGGCGTACGGATCCACCCCACCCGCAGATCCTGCTGGTCCGCTTATCCCGATAGGAGGAAGAGCCGATGAGCGCGAATCCGGCCACCGTCTTCGTTCTTGGAATCAACGACCGATCGCGCTCGGCGATGGCGCTGGAGAGCCTGCGCTCCTCCATGGGCATGGGCGACGCGCTCTTGGCCGCGGTCGCCGGCCCGGCGCCGGCTTGGCTATCCCCGCTGGCCAAGCGCTGGAGGGCGGAAGTCCTGCCTCTCTCCGATCTGCCCCAACGGCTGGCCGCGGAGGCCCCCGCACGACCCTTCACGGTCATGGTCGACGATCGCGCATATCTTCTGGGCAAGTGGAGCCAGGAACTGATCGCGCGCCTGGCCGAGGCGGAGGCGCAACTCGCCGGGCCGTGCTTGGCCGCCCCGCGCTCTCCGTCAATCGTCGGAGTGCAGCGAATCATGCTCTCCGAAGGGGTCCCCCTTCAGAAGCGCCAGGACCTCCGCAACTTCTCCCAGCGATGGTCCGAGACCCACCGGGGGCTCTGGACCCAGGAGGCCTACGTCTCCTCCGTCCTCTATGCGGTTTCCACCGCGAGCCTGAGTGCGCTCGATGGACCGGAGGGCACCGCGCAGTGGAGCGCGATGCATGCTTCGGTCATGGCCAGCTGCACCCCGGTCGTGGCACACGGCTCGATCGTCTACGCCAACGAAGTCATCGGCACCGGCAAGGAGGCATCCATCGCCTCCCGCCGGCCGCAGGAACCCCTTCCGTATCTGAGCGTCGCCATGATCATGAAGAACGAGGAGCGCTTCATCGCCCAGGCATTGGACTCGGTGATCCCCTTCGCCGACGAGGTGGTGATACTCGATACCGGAAGCAGCGACGACTCGGTGCGCATAGCCCGCGAAAAGGGCGCGACGGTGCTGGAAGGCGAGTGGCGGGACGACTTCGGCTGGGCCCGCAATCAGTCACTGGCTGCTTGCCGAGGGAAGTGGATCCTCTGGATCGACGCCGACGAGGTGGTGGAGGGGGACCCCGCCGCGTTCCGGGCGGAGCTCCGGCGTGCCGAGGAGGAGTACGAAGCGCTCAGCGTGCGCCTCCTGAACGAGGTCGGCTCGGGAATCGAAACGCCTACCACCCACTGGGCGATGCGCACCTTCCGCCGCAGCGACGGCACGTTCGCCGGCGCACTGCACGAGACGGTATGGAGCCGCATGGGCGATAGAAGCATCTACGCCACCGCTTGCGCAAGCATCCGGATACGCCACTACGGCTACCTCACCTCGGTGATGACCGAGCGGGACAAGGGCAACCGCAACGTGGACATCGCCTCCAAGTCGCACAGCTTCCGCTTCCCGCAGGAGAAGAAGGTCCACGAGGCCCGCAGCCGGATGCTTCTGGGAGAATGGGATCAGGCAGCCGGAATCGCCCTCGAGGTCGCACGCGACCGGGAGAGCCCGGAATCCTTCAGCCGCCTGGCCTGGAGAGTCGCCATCGACAGCCTCATCTCCGCCGGGAGGGCCGAGGAGGCCGCCGATCTCTTGGACGAGGCCGCGGCAGCGCAGCTCGGACCGGTCTTCCTCTCCTATCTGAAGGGCGAGCTCGAACAGGCGCGCGGCCGGCATGCCGACGCCCTCGAGCACTACCTCGCCATCGGGGAGGACTACCGCGACGACGACGGGTGGGAGATCACCACCGAGCACGTCCGCACCAGGGTCATCCAGTGCCAAGAGGCACTGGGCCGGCCTCGCGAGGCACTGGATCTTGCCCTTGCCTCCCTGGCCGATGGACGGCTCGACCTGCACCTGGGCAAGCTGATCGAGTGGGCCAACGACTCGGGCACGAGCCTGGAGGAGGTGGCACGCCGCCTCCCCGCCGAGCGGCGCGAACTCGTCTTTGCCCAGCTTTTGCAGCTGGAGCCCGCCACAGCGGACGGCTTCTTGGAAGCCGTACACTCGCTGTGGGGCAGTGACATGCACGTGCTGGCAACGGCATCGCTGGTGGCCAGGCACCTGGATGTGGACCGCCAGCTGGACTGGTCCCGCCGCCTTCGGGGAGTGGGTCTGGCCAGTGCCTGTCCGCTCACCTACACCGCGGGCGACCGGAGCGCGAGCGAGGCCAGGCGGGAGGCCGCCCGCAGGGTGCTCGAGGACGCCTTTGCCCCCAGGTAGAAGTTTTGGCAACAAAAGGGCTAAAGGAATCCCGGCCTCGCTCCGATTGATAGGCGTGCGGTCCCTCGGGGGAGCGCACGTGTCAATGGATTGACAAGCGTCAGCTACTTATCATGGAGGAATTCGGGAGATGTCTCTCTCAGTCAACACCAACATCTCGGCCATCGATGCCTACAACAACCTGAACGCGACCAGCAACAACATGCAGTCGGCGATCTCGGAGCTCTCTTCGGGCCTGCAGATCCAGACCGCGGCTGACAACGCCTCGGGATACGTCATCGCCCAGGGCCTGAACGTCCAGGCCAACGGGCTCGGAGTGGCGATCAACAACGGCCAGAGCGCAATCTCGGTCCTGCAGATCGCCGAAGGCGCCATGAACCAGCAGGTCTCCATCCTCCAGAGGATGAACCAGCTGGCCACCCAGGCCTCCAACGCGGGAACCTCCAACTCCTCTTCGCTGGCCGCAGACCAGCAGGAGTTCGCGGCCCTGCAGAACCAGCTGGACCAGATCGCCCAGAGCACCCAATTCGGCCAGACCGCCCTTCTGAACGGCTCCTACCAGAACGAGTCCTTCCAGATCGGCGCCTATGCCGCAGCCGCGGACCAGGTGGTGGTCTCCATCGCCACCATGACCTCCTCGGCCATGGGCGTCTCGACGGCGGCGGTCTCCATCGGCACCGCCACCGCCGCCTTTTCCGCCATGAGCGCGGTGCAGTCGGCCATCAGCTACGTGGCCTCCGCCGAAGCGGTGGTGGGCGCCACCCAGAACCAGATCCAGGCGATCATCGCCAACGACACCGTCAGCCAGCAGAACGTGCAGTCCGCCTACTCCACCATGGTGGACGCCAACGTGGCCCAGTCGATGACCAAGTTCTCCTCGGATCAGGTCCTCATGCAGTCCGGCATCGCCATGCTCTCACAGGCGCAATCGCTGCCCCAGCTGCTCCTCAAGCTGATTCCGTAACTCCGCAACGACGCCATCCGGCGCCCCGGCGGGTCAAGAGCCCGCCTTGGCGCCGGATGTCAGACACGCCGCCGGCCAGCGCCGGCGGCGCTTTCGTAGTCCGATCCAACCATGCAGTGCCGCCCGCGCCTGGAGGCCCGCCCGGATGAACGCTCCCGAAGAGGGACCCTACAACCAGAACCCTTCGGCCTTCGGCCATCCGCTTGCCGTCGGCGAGCTGCTGGCCATCCGCTTCAGGGAGCCCCTTCCGTCCCCGACCCGCCCCGCGGGCACGGATCTCCCGCTCAGCGCTTCGGCGGTCGTCGTCGGGGCGATGCCCGACTCCGTTGTGGTGCGCCTGGCACTGCCCCTGGCGCCCGACGACGTGGCCGGACGCGGCGCGACAGCGGTGCTGGCGCAGGGAAGCGGAAGCCTGGTCGCCCAGGTGCGAGCCGTGCCAATCACGATCGCCGGAGAACGCCTGCTGGAGCTGCGCGTGCAGTCCGGGTGGCAGCGAGCGGACCGGCGGGAGTCCCTGCGCATCAAGTGCGGCATGCGAGCGAGGGTGGCCCCCGAAGGCGCGCCCCCGGAGCTGGCCTTCATCTCCCAGGCGATCGACATCTCCCATCTGGGGATCGCCGTCGCCTCCACACCCGAAATGGGAGCGCACTTCTCCACCCACGAGGGCGCAAGATGCTGGCTGGAGCTGCTCGGCGCGACCCTCGAGCTCAGCTGCAGGGTCGCCTCGGTGGGCCCGGACCGCATCGGCCTCGCCTTCCAGAGGCCCGACGCGCACGCCCAGCGGATAATCGGCGCCTACCTCTTCCGGCTCCAAGTGCAGGAGCGTACCCACGAAGAGGAAGAGTAGCGAAACACGATGTTTGCGAAATACACCTAAAGCCTCCCCCGGGGCATTCCGAAAGAGAGTCCAGAGCATGGACCGCTCGAATAAAAAACCAAGGAAGGGCTGGTTAGACGTACAGTCCATTCGAGAGGTACCAATTGTCGAACCTGGCCATCAACACCCTCGCCTACGCCCTGGACGGGCTGGGCATGAGCCAGCAGGCCATCGCGAACAACATCTCAAACGTCGACACCCCGGGATTCACCGCCACCAACGTTGATTTCGCCTCATCGCTGCAGCAGGCGCTGGCATCCCCGGCGCCGGGCGCGACCGCCACCGTCTCAGTGGCGCCGAGCACAAACGCCCCCAATTCGTCGGGCAACAACGTGAGCCTGTCCGGCCAGATGGTGGCGCTCGAGAACGCGACCATGTCCTACCAGGCCGACATCAGCCTGATCGAGCAGCAGTTCAAGTTGCTCTCCGGTTCGATGGGAGGCCAGTTCTGATGTCCCTCTTCCCGGCCATCTCCGTAGCGGGGACCGGCCTCAACGCCGACCAGACCTGGTTGGACGCCATCGCCTCCAACGTCGCCAACGCCAACGACACGGTCAGCCCCAACCAGCAGGTTTATCAGCCCCAGGAGATCGTGGTTGCAGCCCAGCAGCCCTCCACCCCGCTCTCGGGCGCGCCCAATTCCACCGGCGCGGCGCTCGGGTCCGGCGTGGCCGTCACCGGGGTGACCACCTATTCGGCCAACGGCCAGCTCACCTACGACCCCACCAACCCGCTCGCCAACGCTCAGGGCAACGTCCGCCAGACCGGCGTCAACCTCGGCCACGAACTTGCCACCATGGTCGAAGCGCAGACCTCCTACCAGGCGAACGTCTCTGTCATCAATCACGCCAAGACCGCCTACATGGCCGCCATGCAGATCGGAGCCTGAGGTTGATACCCGCCATCCCCTCCATCTCCCCGATCACCCCCTCCGCCGCGGTTCAGCCGGCGGCGCAGTCCGCGGCCGCCCCCTCCGCGGCCGGAGGCTCCTCGTTCGGCAACATCCTTGCCAACGCCGTCGATGCCATGCAGGGCGCCCAGTCCACCGCTCAGGTTCAGAGCGCTCAGGTGGCAGCGGGCGGGGGAAACGTCACCGACGCGATGATCTCCTCGACTCAGGCTGTGCTCGACGCCCAGCTGTTCGTCTCGCTCCGCAACTCGGCCACCAGCGCCATCAACCAGCTCCTCTCCACCCCCTTCTAGCCGCCTTACCGGGATTCCAGAGGTCAAGACACAATGGCAACCAACAACGCCTTCGCGCGCGCCCAGCAGAACACGACCCGCTTCCTGCAGAGCTTCTCCATGGCTCAGCGGGTGGTGATTCTCGTGGGGGTCGCCGCGGTCGTGGTCGGCTCGCTCTTCTTCATGAAGGTCGCCTCCAAGCCGAGCTACGCGCCCCTGTTCACAAATCTCTCCGCGAGCGACGCCGCGGCGATGACCCAGAAGCTCCAGTCGTCCGGCGTCCCCTATCAGCTCGCCAACGGCGGGGACACCATCCTGGTGCCGCAGTCGATGGTCTACCAGGAACGGATCGACATGGCCCAGGCCGGCCTGCCGGCCAACTCCACCGTGGGCCTCTCCCTCCTCGACAAGGTCGGCATCACCACCAGCCAGATAACCCAGCAGGCCGACTATCAGCAGGCCCTGCAGGGCGAGCTGGCCAGCACCATCGAGTCGATCAGCGGCATCACAAACGCCCAGGTGAACCTGGCACTCCCCCCGACCGACGTCTTCGCAATCTCGCAGAGCCAGAATCCGTCGGCTTCGGTTCTCGTCACCCTCTCCCCGGGCGCCTCCCTGAGCCCCCAGCAGGCCCAGGCCATCGTGCATCTGGTCGCGTCCTCCATCCCCAACCTCTCCCCGAGCAACGTGACCGTCGTGGACCAGAACGGCAACATCCTGGCCGCGCCGGGCTTCAACGACACCGCCTCCCTGGACACCAGCGCCACTACGGCATTCGACACCCAGCTCGAATCGGAGCTCACCTCCTTGCTCCAGAACGCCGCCGGCGCGGGACACGTCGCCGTGAAGGTCTCGGCGCAGCTCAACTTCAACCAGACCACCACTAAGAGCCAGACCATCCAGACCAGCCCCAAGGGCACACCGGTCACGGTCCCGACCCAGACCTCCTCCTCCACCCAGACGTATACCGGTAACGGCACTGTGCCCGGCGGCGTTCTGGGGTCGATAACCCCGGCCTCCGGCAACAACCAGACCTCCAACTACAACCAGAAGCAAACCCAGACCAGCTACGCGGTCGGCCAGGTGAACCAGACCACGCAGCAGGCTCCCGGCCAGATCCAGCGCCTCTCGGTGGCCGTGCTGATCGACTCCGCGGTGAAGGGGATCAACGTCGCTCAGATCAAGTCGCTGGTGGCCGCGGCCGCCGGCATCAGCGCCCAGCGCGGAGACACCGTCTCGGTGGTGCGAATGCCCTTTGCCGCATCCACCTCCGCAGTCAAGACCTCCGGCTCGCTGATGACGAGCGTCCTGCCCATGGCCAAGACCGCCCTCCTGGCCCTGGCACTGGTGGCCGTTGTCTTCCTCATCCTGCGCAGCGGCGGCAAGCGCAATGCAGAGGCCGAGGGCGACGAGGAGGACGACGTCTACCCCGGCGCCCTCCCGACCGGAGAGCTGACCGCGATCGGAGCCGGCATCCCGGCGACCAAGGCGCGCGTGTCAGAGGTGGCCGATTTCATCGAGAACCGTCCTGACGACGTGGCCAAGCTGCTGCGTATCTGGATGAGCGCGAGGCAATGATGCGATCCAAGGAGCTGACCGGGTCGCAAAAGGCGGCCGCGATCCTGGTGCAACTGGGTACCGAACGCGCCGAGAGGATCCTGCGGGGCATGAGCGAGGCCGAGGCGGTCGCACTCACCGTGGAGATCGCCAACCTCCCGACCCTCAATGCGGAGCAGATCGCGGCGGTGATGGACGAGTTCGTGGAATCAGTGGCCGCAGCCGCCGCCGTCGCGCAGGGCGGATTCGAGGTGGCGCGGGAGATCCTCGCCACCCGCGTGAGTCCCAAGGACGCCGACGAACTGCTGGAGAAGCTGGTGGGAGAGGAGGATCGCAGCCCGGTGGGATTCCTGGCCGAGGTCGAGCCGAACAAGGTCGCCTCCTTCCTGGCCACCGAGCACCCCCAAACCATCGCCCTCCTGCTCGCCTCCCTGCCCCCGGACATCTCCGCCGCCATTCTCTCGGCTCTTCCCGAGGACGACCAAGCCGACATCTCTCGCAGGATTGCCCTCATGGACTCCGTGGAGCCCTCCACCGTCAACGCAGTGGCCTCGGTGCTCCAGCAAAAGGTGTCGATGGTCTCCCGCGGCGAAGCCGCCACCGTTCGCTCCGGCGTCCAGTCCCTGGTCGCCATCTTGAACAAGGTCGAGCAGGGGCTCGAGCGCGGGATACTCACCGAACTCGAGGAGATCGACGGGGAGTTGGCGGACCGGGTTCGCAGCCAGATGTTCGTCTTCGAGGACATCATCACCTTGGACGACAAGACGCTGCAAAAGGTGCTCCGGCAGATCCCGGTGACCGACCTCGCCGTCTCCCTCAAGGGCTACGGGAACAATCTGCGCGACGTGGTGATGCGGAATCTCTCCGAGCGCGCGGGCGAGGACCTGATCGAACAGATCGAGAACCTCGGCCCGGTGCGCAAGAGCACGGTCGAGATCGCACGCATAGGCGTGGTCAAGGTCATCCGCGAACTCGAGGCCAAGGGCGAGATCATCCTGGCCCGAGGCGACGAAGAACTAATCAGCTGAGGAAGGAATGGACCAAGTGGTTTCCCAAAACGCCGTCGTAGTGCCACTTACTTTTCCGGCAGTCGAGGAGCTGGCCGCGAACGGCGGCCCCTCCGCCATGCGCAAGCCGGTCGCGGCCCTGGTGGACGAGGCCTTCGCCGCCGGCCTGGAGCAGGGCCGCCGCGAAGGCGCCGCAACCGCCCAGGAGTCGCTGCGGCAGGCGCTCGCCGAGACCGAGTCCCGCCAGGAACTCCTGGCCTCCCTCACTCAGGCGTTTGGAGCCCAGACTCGCCAATCGCTCGCGCTGCGCGCCCAGGACGTGCTGGAACTCGCACTCGAGCTCACGGAAGCGCTGTTGGGGTCCCGGCCCGACCAGGGCATCGAAAGGCTGGCCGCCGAGTTGCCGGAGGTACTGGCGCAGCTGGACGTCACCGCCGAGGTTGAGATCAGGATCCACCCCCACTCCGGCGCTTATCTCTCCGAGCTGCTCAGGTCCCTGCCGGTGGCGCTGCCCGCGCAGATTCAGGTGATAGAGGACGAGCGCCTGGCGCCCGCCCAGGCGGTGGTGCGCTTCGGCGCCACCCGGGTCGACTTGAGCCCGGAGGCGGCATTGCGCCGTCTGCGGGAGACCTTCGAGCAGCTGGTCCAGTCAAAGTGATTCCCGCCTCCTGGAAAGACGAGCTCAAGAGGTCGCTTCGTCCCGTCCCCGAGGGGAGGGTCTGCCGAATGGTCGGCCTTCACCTGGAGGTGGAAGGGGTCGACGCGGCCGTTGGCGAGGCTATCCGGGTGGAGATCGACGGCGCCGAGAAGATCCTGGCCGAGGTGGTCGCGATCAGCGACGGAAGGCTGGTCTGCATGCCTTACGGGGAGATGGCCGGTGTCCGCTTCGGGGCCCGGGCGGTTCCTTTGAACCGGGCACCAGCCGTGGCGGTCGGCCGCTCGATACTGGGACGGATCGTGGACGCCAACGGCTCCCCCATCGACGGGAAGGGGCCGATCGAGGCGGAGGACATGGTCGGGGTGCTCAACGCGGCCCCGGCTCCACTCGTGCGCCCGATCATCAGCGAGCAGCTACCCCTAGGAGTCCGGGTCCTCGACACCATGGTCGCCTGCGGCAAGGGGCAGCGACTAGGAATCTTCGCGGGCGCCGGCGTGGGCAAGTCCTCGCTCGTCTCCATGGCAATACGCGGGACCAAGGCACCGGTGAAAGTGCTGGCGCTCATAGGCGAGCGTGGCCGCGAGGTCAGGGAATTCATCGAACGCGATCTCGGAGATGAGGGGCTGGCCAGCGCGGCTGTCGTGGTCGCCACCTCCGACCAGCCCGCTCTGATGCGAATACGCGCCGCGCTCACGGCCACCAGGATCGCGGAGTGGTTCCGCGACCAGGGAGAGGACGTGCTCCTTATCATGGATTCGCTCACCCGCCTGGCAATGGCCCAGCGCGAGGTGGGCATCTCCACCGGCGAGCCTCCGACCATGCGCGGATATCCGCCTTCGGTCGGCTCGCTCATGGCGAGGCTCCTGGAAAGGGCGGGAAGCTCCGAGCAGGGCTCCATCACCGCTCTCTACACAGTCCTGGTGGACGGCGACGACATGCTCGACCCGGTCGCCGACGCGGCACGCTCGATCCTGGACGGCCACATAACCCTTTCGCGCACCCGCGCCCAGATGTCCCGCTACCCGGCGGTCGACGTTCTTGACTCGGTCTCGCGCCTGGAATCCTCGATCCTGACCGAAAGCCGGCGCCTGCTTGTCCAGGCGGCAAGAAGGATGCTGGCAATCTACCAGTCCTCCGTCGACCTGATCGAGGTGGGTGCCTACCGGGCCGGCGTCAACCCTCAGCTGGACCTGGCCATAGCGGTTCGCGAGCGCCTGGAAGAGGTCTTCTGCCAGGACGTGCACGAGCTCAGCCCGCTGGAGGCCACCTGGTCTTCGCTGGCAGAGGCCATGAGGGGCATCGCATGAGTGCCAAGAAGGGGAAGCTGGCGGTGGCCCTCAGGCTGGCCGAAACCGAGAAGCGCCTCGCACAGCTCGCCGTCGGCGAGGCGGCGGGACGCTTGCAGGTGGCCGAGCAGGCGGAGAGGCTTGCCGCGGCAAGCGCCTATTCGCTCAGCCAAAGCCTCCTCGTCAGGCCCGGCCTGTCCGACCTTGCCCAAGCCTCACAGCTTTCCGCGTCGGCGGCTCGCCAGGAGAGCCGGCACACCGAGGAGCGCACCGCCGAGCTGATGGCCTCGCTTGCCACTTTGCAGGAGCGGCAGGCCTGGACCAATGCGGTCACCAAATTGATGGAGAGGCGCCGCCGCGAGGAGCTCTACCGGGAGGGGCGCCGCGCGACCGCAGAGCTGGTCGAAGGGGCGGTTCGCCGCATGGGAGGCCACCATGACCTTCGTTCCTGACGCCGTTACCCGTCTGCAGGACCTCGGAGCCACCTTCCAGCAGCTGGCGGGCATCTCCTCCTCGGTGCAGACGCCCGTCCAAGGGCAGGCCGCCGGCCTCGGCTCCTTCACGGACTTTGCCTCGCTGCTCGGACAGATAGAGCAACAGCTGGCGCCGGCCCAGGCCGGCTCGGCGGCAAGCCCCGCGGCGCCGACCCCTACTCCGGCGTTGGCGGCCTATGCCTCCACGGCTCCCGCGCCAATGAGCACCGCCACGACTCCCGGCGCCACCACTGCTGGGGCCGCTTCCTTCGGCTCCCAGGTGGTCTCCGACGCGGGCC
>JAKAEN010000077.1 GCA_021818355.1 Actinomycetes bacterium
CCTTCGCAACGCCCTGATGCTCAAGATCTATCGCTCCAAGGTGGTGCCCGGCCGTCACCGCGAGATTCTGGGCATCGAGCACCTCGACAAGGTGGTCGACATCGACCAGTCCCCGATCGGCCGCACACCCCGCTCCAACCCCGCCACCTACACGGGTGTGTTCGACAAGATCCGGGCGCTTTTCGCGGCCACGCCCGAGGCCCGCGTACGCGGCTACGAACAGGGCCGGTTCTCCTTCAACCTCCGTGGTGGCCGCTGCGAGGCCTGCGCCGGCGAGGGAACCATCCGGATCGAGATGAACTTCCTTCCCGATGTCTATGTCCCCTGCGAGCAGTGCAAGGGGACGCGCTACAACCGCGACACACTCGAGATCCTCTACCGCGGCAAGAGCATCGCCGAGGTGCTGGACATGCCCGTGGACGAGGCGCTCGAGTTCTTCGCGAGGCTCCCGTCGGTGGAGAGGCACCTGCGGACCCTCTCCGAGGTGGGCCTGGGCTATATACGCCTGGGGCAGCCCGCCACCACTCTTTCGGGCGGCGAGGCCCAGCGGGTCAAGCTGGCCAGCGAGCTTGCCAAGCGCCCCACCGGCCACACCTTCTACATCCTGGACGAGCCGACCACCGGCCTGCACTTCGAAGACGTGCGCAAGCTTCTGGTGGTCCTGGAGCGGCTGGTGGAGAATGGCAACACGGTGCTCGTCATCGAGCACAACCTGGATGTCATCCGCACCGCCGACTGGCTGATCGACCTCGGGCCCGAGGGCGGAGACCGTGGGGGAGAGGTGGTGGCCACCGGCACGCCGGAGCAGGTGGCGCTGGTCGAGGCGAGCCATACCGGCAAGTTCCTGCGCTGAGGCGGGAGCGATGAGGTGCTTATAGAGCCATGATCAGCCGGATCGAACTGGGAAAGGTGCCAGACCTGCCCGGCTCCTATCAGTTCAAGGATGCCGACGGCCGCATCATCTATGTCGGCAAGGCCAAGTCGCTCAGGCAGCGCCTCTCCAGCTACATGCAGTCGCCCTCCCAGCTGGCGCCGAAGGTCGCCTCCATGGTTCAGGCCGCGGAGTCGGTCGAGTGGATCACGGTCGAGAACGACGTCGAGGCGATCATGCTCGAGTATGCCCTTATCAAGCGCTACCGGCCCCGCTTCAACGTGCGCCTGCGCGATGACAAGAGCTACCCCTACGTGGTGGTGACCGCCGACCAGAGCTGGCCCCGTGCCGCCGTCACCCGCCAGTCGCACCGCCGCAGCTGGCATTACTTCGGCCCCTACGCCGAGGCGAGCGCGATTCGCGAGACGCTCGACCTTTTGATTCGCACCTTCAGGGTGCGCACCTGCTCCGACGCCAAGTTCTCCCGCCAGGCCAAGCTCGGTCGGCCATGCCTGCTGTACCACATCGAGCGCTGCTCCGGCCCCTGCATCGGGGCCGTTGACGCCGAAGCCTACCGCCAGGACGTCGCCGGCTTCGAGGCGGTGCTTAGGGGAAGGAGCAAAGGGATCGAGGACGCGCTGCGCCAGGAGATGGCCAAGGCGGCCTCGGAGATGGAGTTCGAGGCCGCGGCACGGTTCCGCGATCGTCTGACCGCGCTAACCCGGGTGGTGGAGCGCCAGGAGATGGTCGGTTCGCCCGGAGAGGACCTGGACGTCATCGGTGTTCACGCCGACGAGCTGGAATGCCTGGTGGAAGTGCTCAACGTGCGAGGGGGACGGGTCAGCGGGCGGCGCTCTCTGGTGCTGGACCGCGTGGAGGAGCTGGCAGAACCCGAGCTCCTGGAGCGCGTGGTGGAGGAGCTCTACGGCGACTCGCCCACCGCGCTTCCCCCCGAGATCCTGGTGCCGTGGACGCCGGCCAACCTGGAGCCGCTGGTGGCCTGGCTGGAGGAGCGTCGTGGCGGGCGCGTAAGGGTGAGGGTGCCCCAGCGCGGGCACGGGCGGGCCTTGGCCGACCGTGCCCGGGGGAACGCCGAGGAGTCCTTCAAGAGGCACCGGCTCCGGCGCGCGTCGGACCATTCGGCCAGGGCGCGGGCGCTGACCGCACTCGCGGACGAGCTTGAGTTGCCGCTATTCCCGCTGCGTATCGAGTGCTACGACATGAGCCACCTGGGCGGTACCAATTACGTGGGCTCCATGGTGGTGATGGAGGACGGCATCCCCAAGAAGGCGGATTATCGCCGCTTCAAGGTCAATGTGGGCCAGAACGACGACTTCGCGGCGATGTACGAGGTCCTCTCCCGCCGCCTCGCCCGCCTGAACCACGAGGACGAGGAGGAGCCCGAGGAGGACGGCCGCCGCCTCGCCCGCTTTTCCTACCCGCCCTCGCTGATCGTCATCGACGGCGGCAAGGGGCAGCTCTCCTCCGCGCACCGCGCGCTGGTCGAGGCGGGCCTCGACGGCGAGATCCCCATGATCTCGCTGGCCAAGAAGTTCGAGGAGGTCTACCTGGTGGGAAGGAGCGAACCGGTTCGCATCCCACGGACCTCGGAGGCTCTCTTCCTGCTGCAGCAGATCCGTGACGAGGCGCACCGCTTCGCGATCACCTACCACCGCAGCCTGCGCGACAAGGCCATGACCCGCTCCATCCTGGAGGAGGTGCCGGGCCTTGGGCCGGTGCGGAGGAAGAAGCTGCTCACCCACTTCGGATCGCTGAAGCGCATACGCGCGGCCTCGGAGGAGGAGATCACCTCTTTGGGCTGGCTCCCCGAGGAGGTGGGCCACTCTCTCTACTCCGTGCTCCACCCGGTGCCGGGGGAGGCCGCGGTGCAACCGCATGCGGGGACGGGCGAGTAGCCTCCTTCGCCTGGAACAAGGAGTGAGATGGACGAGCAAGAGGATTACCTGGGAGCTGAGTTCAAGGGCATCGCCGCCGAGTTGTGGAGCCACAACGCGGGCTGGTGGCAGGAGGGCTTCACCGAGGGCGCGGATCCCGAATACACCGAGCAGCTCCTGCCACTGGTGGAGCGCCTGGTGGGCCCGGGCCGGCTAATCCTGGAGGTCGGCACCGGCGAGGGCCAGGTCCTGCGCCACCTTTCGCGCACGGCTCCCAGGGAGCTGCTGGTCGGGGTGGACCCCACTCCCGAGCAGCTGGGGCTGGCCGCCGAGCGCTCCCAAGGCGAGCTTTACCTCAGGGCCGAGGCGGGATCCCTTCCTTTCCGCGATGCCTGCTTCGACACTGTCGTTGCATGCCTGGTCTTCGAGCACGTGACCGACTTGGAGGGAGCCCTCGCTGAGGTGGCGAGGGTGCTGGAGCCGGGTGGCGGCTTCGTCTTCCTGCTCAACCACCCCCTCTTCCAGACGCCCGACTCGGGGTGGATCGACGATCAGGTGCTGGAGGAGCAGTACTGGCGGATCGGCCGCTATCTGGAGGAGAAGCGCACCGTGGAGGAGGTCGAGAAGGGGGTCTTCATACCCTTCGTGCACCGGCCGCTTTCGCGGTACCTGAATGCCGCGCGGGCCTGCGGCCTGGTGCTCGAGGAGATGGTGGAGCCCGCCCCGCCGGCGGGCTTCCTGGCGCTCGCCCCCGAGTACTACGAGGCGAGGTTCGTTCCGCGCCTGCTCGCGCTGCACCTGCGGCGCAGCTGAGCTTCTCCTCGCCACCGCCCGGCCCTCGCCCCAGGGCGGCCCGCGAAACCTAAGATGGGTCGCAGTGACCGATTACCTCTTCATAACCGGGCTCTCGGGCGCCGGCCGCTCATCGGCCGCCGCGGCACTCGAGGACCTGGGCTGGTTCGTTATAGACAACATCCCGATCTCCCTGATTCCCAAGGTCGCCGAGCTGGCCGACATGAATCGCGACGCCGACAGGGTGGCCTTCGTGATAGGCCGCTCGGGCGCCGAGACGCCGGAGGACGCGGCCCGGGAGATCAATGCCCTTCGTGACGCCTGGCCGCGGACCCGCGTGCTCTTCCTGGAGGCGACCGACGAGGTTATCGTAACCAGGTTCGAGAGCACCAGGCGGCGCCACCCGCTCAGCGACGACGCCGTCTCGGAGGCGATCGCCCGCGAAAGGGTGATAATGCAGCCCCTTCGCGATCTCGCCGATGTCACCATCGACACCTCGCGTCTCAACATCCACGAGTTGCGCCGGCGCATGAACGAACTCTTCGCCGGAGCCGGCTCCGATGAAAAGCTCCTGGTCACCGTGGTCTCCTTCGGTTTCAGCTACGGCACCCCCCGCGACGTGGATCTGCTCTTCGACTGCCGCTTCCTGCCCAATCCGCACTGGATCCCCGAGCTGCGCCCCCACACCGGCCTGGAGCAGCCGGTTCGCGACTTCGTACTGGCCAAGGAGGACACCAAGGCCTTTCTCGCCAAGCTCACCGATCTCTTCGACTTCCTGGTGCCGGCCTACGAGAACGAGGGCAAGTCCTACCTGACGGTGGCGATCGGCTGCACCGGCGGCCGCCATCGCTCGGTCGTGCTCGCCGAGGAGCTCGCCACTTACTTCCGGTCCAAGGGATTGGAGCCGCGCACCATGCATCGGGACGTGGACCGGTGACCGCGCTGGGCAAAGTGGCGCCGCGCTTCGTCGAGGCGGCCGAGAGGGTGGTTTGCGTCGGTGGGGGGCACGGCCTGGCGGCCACCCTCGAGGCCATGCGCATCCTCGGACGCTATCCGGTCGGAGTGGTCTCGGTCGCCGACGACGGCGGCTCGTCGGGGCGCCTGCGCGAAAACTACCGGCACATCCCCCCCGGCGACCTCCGGCGCTGCGTGGCCGCCCTGCTGCCCGACGACTCGCCCTGGGCTCCGCTTCTGGAGTATCGCTTCGCCGGCGGCGAGCTGGACGGGCACGCGCTCGGCAACCTTCTGTTCAGCGCCGTCTACGCCTCGGCCGAGAATGCCGCCGAGGCCGCCGTGGGGCTTGCCTCGCTGGTTGGAGCGCAGGGGCTGGTGCTGCCGGCCGGGAACGAGCCCCTGACGCTTTCGGGACGCTCCTGCGAGGAGGACGGCGAGGTGGCCGGACAGGTGCGGGTGGCCCAAACTCCGGGCATCAGTGACATTGCGCTCTCTCCCGCCGATCCCGAAGTCGACCCGCTGGTTCTCGAGGCCATCGGAGCGGCGACGACCATCGTCTTCGGACCGGGCTCCATCTTCACCAGCGTGCTGGCGGTCTGCAAGGTCCCGGCCATCGCAAGGGCGATTTCGGCCAGCCCCGCTCGCAAGGTGCTGGTGGCCAACCTGGCCTCCGGTGCCGGTGAGGCCGAGGGCCTCAACCTCTCCCGTCATGTGGAGCTCCTGGAGGAGGCCGGAGTTCACATCGACGTGGTCCTCTACGACGACAGCGCCATCGAGGTCGGCACCGGACGAGGAGGTGCCTCCTGGGCTCGGGCCGAGCTCGCCGCTTCGGACGGCCGGATGCACGACACCACCCTGCTGGCAAAGGCCCTTTCCACGCTGCTCGCCTGACTCCGAAAGGGGGATGTCGGATGGCCGGGCATCCCTCGGTCGTGTGAATTGCGGCCCGGACAGGAGTTGGGCGGCGGCACGGGGCTAGGATTTCAGGCGTTCTGAGGGGTAGTCAGGCTTGCGTGGCGCGCCGTCGAGCGTGCCATCGAATTGGAGGTAACCGTGACCGTCAGGGTGGGCATCAACGGCTTTGGGCGCATCGGCAGGAACTTCTATCGCGCCGCTCGTGCCAACGGGGCGGATATCGAGGTGGTCGCCGTGAACGACCTCACCTCCGCGGAGATCAACGCCAACCTGCTCAAGTACGATTCCACCCACGGCCGCCTGAAGGAGGAGGTCAAGTCGGTCGATGGCGGCATCGCCGTCGGCGACCAGCTGATCCGGGTCTTCGCCGAGCGCGATCCCAAGGCGCTTCCCTGGGGCGAGCTGGGCTGTGACGTTGTGGTCGAGAGCACCGGGATCTTCACCGACGGGGCCAAGGCGGCGGCGCATATCGAGGCGGGTGCCAAGAAGGTCGTCATCTCCGCTCCCGCCACCAACGTGGACGGCACCTTCGTGGTAGGAGTGAACGACGGGGACTACGATCCCGCCACCCACAACATCATCTCCAACGCTTCCTGCACGACCAACTGCTTCGTGCCGATGATCAAGGTCCTGGATGACGCCTTCGGGGTGCACAAGGGCCTGATGAGCACGGTGCACGCCTACACCAACGACCAGAACCTGCTGGATCTGGCGCACCGCGATCCGCGCCGCGCCCGCGCGGCCGCCGTCAACATCGTGCCATCCACGACCGGGGCCGCTCGCGCCACGGCGCTGGTGCTGGCCTCGATGAAGGGGCGCCTGGACGGCACCTCGCTGCGCGTGCCGATCCCCGACGGTTCCATCACCGACGCCACCGTCGTCCTGAACGGCACCTACACCAAGGAGCAGATCAACGAGGCCTTCGCGGCCGCGGCCGCCTCCGGCCCGCTCTCCAAGGTGCTGGTCTACTCGGAGGAGCCGATCGTCTCCTCCGACATCGTGGGCACCCCGGCCTCGTGCACCTTCGATGCCACCATGACCATGGTCATGGATCTCGAGAACGGCACCACCCTCGCAAAGGTCTTCGGCTGGTACGACAACGAGTGGGGATACTCGAGCCGTCTGGTCGACCTGACCGCCATGGTGGGCTCCTCCCTTTAGCCGCAGCGCCCGCCGTAGCAAGACCGAGGGAGGTTTGTCGATGAAGAGAATTCCCGTGCTCGAAGACCTGGGCAAGGTCAAGGGCAAGCGGGTGCTGGTGCGTTCGGACCTGAACGTGCCGCTCGCCTATGCGGAGGACGGCACGGCGACCATCGTCGACGACTTTCGCATACGCGCCTCGCTGCCGACCATCGAGTGGTTGCTCGCCGAAGGCGCGAAGGTGACCGTTTGCTCGCACATCGGGCGGCCCAAGGGCCAGGTGATTGAGAAGTACTCCATGAAGCCGGTGCGCGATCACCTCCGCAACCTGCATCCCGAGGTCGAGGTGCTCGAGAACCTTCGCTTCGACGCCGGCGAGGAGGGCAACGACCCGGCCTTCGTGGCCAAGCTCATCGAGGGCCAGGACGCATACGTGGACGACGCTTTCGGAGCCTCCCACCGTGCGCACGCCTCCATCGTCGGTCCGCCCAAGTTCCTGCCTTCCGCGGCGGGCAGGCTGCTCGCCGCGGAGTACGAGGTGCTCTCCGGGCTTCTGGATGAGCCGGTGCGGCCCTTCGTGGCCATCATCGGCGGGGCCAAGGTCTCGGACAAGCTCGCCCTTATCGAGGCGATGCTGCCCAAGGTGGACAGCCTCCTGATCGGTGGGGCGATGGCCTACACCTTCTTTGCCGCACAGGGCCTCGAGGTGGGGGATTCCCTGTTCGAGCCGGACCGGGTGGAGGCCTGCCGGCGAATTCTCGAGGCCGGCTCAAAGGTCCTGGTGCCAGTGGACTCGGCGGTGCTTCCGAGCGACGCCAAGTTCGGGCGTGGGGAGAGCGGCCCCGAACCGACTTTGGTAAGTGGCTCCATTCCCGCCTCGCACCGGGGACTTGACATCGGACCCGCCACCATCGAGCTCTTCAGCGAGGTGATCGCCGGCGCGGCGACCATCCTGTGGAACGGCCCGATGGGCGTCTTCGAGGATCCAAGGCTCTCCAAGGGCACCTTCGCCATCGCGAGGGCCGTCGCCGGTTCCCGGGCATTCAGCGTCGTTGGCGGGGGCGACTCCGCGGCGGCGGTGGATGAAGTCGGGGTGGCGGACGAAATCAGCCATCTCTCCACGGGCGGTGGCGCCTCGCTGGAACTTCTCGAAAAGGGCGACCTGCCCGGGCTGGCCGCGCTGCGGGAGGCGGTCAACTTCCGCGACTAGGCCGCCTTTGGCTCCGGGGCCGGGCCCCGGTTAGGCTCGGGCCGTGCCCGAGGCGGTTTTGCGCCCAACGGCAAGGAGGCAAATTGGCGGCGAAAAAAGGTCACGAGCTGCGGCCGAACCCGAAGACGGGGCGCTACAGGCTCATCAGCGGCAACTGGAAGATGAACATGAACCACCTGGAGGCCATCCAGCTGGTTCAGAAGCTCTACTTCGAGTTGCGCGATGTCGACTATGCCTTCGCCGAGATCAGCCTGCATCCCCCGGCCACCGACCTGCGTTCGGTCCAGCTGCTCATCGAGAGCGACAAGATGCGCTTCTCCCTCGGTGCCCAGAACTGCTACTACGAGGCCTCCGGGGCCTACACCGGGGAGGTCTCCGCCTCCATGCTGGCCAAGCTGAACGTGCGCTACGTCATCGTTGGCCACTCGGAGCGGCGCCGGATCTTCGGTGAATCCGATGCGGTGGTGGCAAAGAAGCTCGCTGCCGTCTTCGGCCAGCAGATGACCCCGATCCTGTGCGTGGGCGAAAGCCTGGAGGAGCGCGAGGAGGGCCGCACCGACGACGTCCTGATGGGACAGGTCCGTGCCGCCGTGGCGGACTTGCCGGGTGACCTGGTCTCCACGCTGGTGATCGCCTATGAGCCGATCTGGGCCATAGGAACCGGCAGAGTCGCGACTCCCGACGATGCCGCCAGCGGTGCGCAGCTGATCCGGGAGGAGCTCACCGCGCTCTACGGCGAGGGCGTGGCCGATGCCGTGCGGGTCCAGTACGGAGGATCCGTTACGCCGACGACTGCCGCTGAGCTGCTCGAGGCCGAGGGCGTGGACGGCCTGCTGGTCGGCGGTGCTAGCTTGGACGCTGACGCATTCGCGCGGATCATCCGCGCCTGAGCTTTTACCAGGGATAGTCGTGTTCACCGCGGTTCTCGTAATTTTGGAAGTCATCTCGGCCCTGGGGCTGGTGCTGCTCATCCTGCTCCACTCGGGCAAGGGGGGTGGCCTCTCCGACATGCTCGGCGGCAGTGTGGGTGCGACCGCGGCCGGCTCCACGGTCGCAGAGCGCAACCTCGACAGGATCACGATCCTCTTCGCGGCAATCTTCATGTTCTCCGCGGTGGCGCTCTCGCTGCGCATCTGAGCCAGGTGTCTCGCCTAGCCATCTCCGGCGGGTTGCGGCACAGAGCCAAGCGCCTTGTCGGGGCCCTTGCCGCGCTCTTCACCATTGCGACCCTGCTCGCCGGCTGCGGCACCAGCGGGGCCGCCACTCGGCAGCTCAGTGTGGCCGTCCAGGTGGGATCGATCCCGGGCAACCTCAACGGAACCCTCGCGGTCGGTTCCCGTGCGGTGACCGACCAGATCGACGCGCTGCTTCTTCCGCGCGCCTTCTACATGGACGGGTCCGGCAATTATCAGCTGGATACCCGTTACGTGACCTCCGCCGAGGTTGTCTCCGTGGATCCCCAGGTGGTCGTCTACAAGATCAACACCAAGGCGCTCTGGTCGGACGGGCATGCGCTCAGCGCCGACGACTTCGTCTACACCTACGAGATGCAGCGTCGCGGCGCCGAGGGGAAGCTGCCCAGCTACTGGGAGCTGCTGGACCACGCGGGGCTTTACGACTCGGTCAGCGCCGTCCAGGCCAACCAGGCCGGGAACGAGGTGACCGTCCGTTTCTCCCGGCCCGACGCCAACTGGCGCAGCCTCTTCAACCCGATCCTTCCTTCCCGCTACCTCCAGGCCAATGGCTTCGTCGCCTCGATGTCGCTCGGCCAGACCGGATTTCCCACTATCGACCCCTATCGAATCAGCTCCTATGATTCGAGCGCCGTGGTCCTTACGGCCAAGCCCGACAGCGGCGCGCCCTTCTCCTCGGTGACCTTCGCAACCGCTCCCGCCACCGCGGGAGCGGTGGTGACCCTGGAGTCCACATCCTCGGTGACGGACCTTGGCGGAACCACTCTCTTCATCCCGGGAACCAGGCTCTACAGCCTGGCCTTCAATTTGCAGACGACCTCGGTATGGTTCAGGCGCGCGCTGGCCGCCTCCATAGATCGGCCAACGCTTTACCAGCATCTTTACCAGGGCACCAAGGCGGCATACCTTGGATACGCGGCACCCGGCTCGAACCTCTACCTGCCTTCACAGTCCGGCTACACCGACTCTCAGGGTGGTGACGGGCGGCCCAGCTACGCCCGGGCGGCCCAGCTCTTCATAATGGGCGGTTTCACTTACTCGCCGGGCGGCTACCTCGACTCGCTCGGGGGTACCTACACGGCGACCCTGGCCTACGACGGCGCGGACGCCACGGCCGGCCGGATCGCCGCCCTGGTAGGGAAGATGGCCGGCTACATGGGCGTTCATGTCGTCCTGGTGCGGGAGCCCGACTTGGCCGCGCTCGACTCCGCGATTGCGCACGGCACTTTCACAATGGCGATAACCGGCCGGGACATGACCTTGGGGCCATCCGCCATCGCGGCCGGCTTCCTGAACCCATCCGAGCCCGCCACCTACATCTCCCCATGGCTCACGGTCGACGCCGGCTCGATCGTCTCTCAGGCCAACACTGAGATCTACCCGGTCGAATCGGCCAAGCTTCTCGGCACGGTCGACTCGCTTATATGGCAGGAGATGGCCGGCTTCCCATTGCTGGCGCCGCCGGTGGGCGTGAAGATATCAGGCGTCTCGCCCAATCCCACCGAGCTCGCCGCGCTCCTGCAGCTGGCCTCCTCCGGCGGATTCGAGACCCTTCAGCCAATCGCCTATCCAGGCTGATCGAGAGGCGATTCCCTGGATGCGCTCGGGTGTGTGCGGAAGTCGGCGCCGGTGGAGGCCAGGCGCGCGCGCATCACCTCGAAGGCCTGGTGCGAGGCGTCGACGAGGGTGAAGTTCCTGCCCAACGACCAGGCTGCCTCGCCAGTCGTCCCGCTGCCGGCGAAGAAGTCGAGGACCATGTCGCCCGGCCGAGTGGAGGCAGCGATCATCCTGCGCAGGATTCCGAGCGGCTTCTGGGTGGGGTAACCGGTCTTCTCCTTGCCTGTCGGCGAGACGATGGTGTGCCACCAGACGTCGGTGGGAAGTTTGCCCAGCGCGGCCTTTTCAGGAGTGACCAGCCCCGGGGCCATGTACGGCTCCCTCTCCACCTCGGCCGAGTCGAAGTGATACCGGTCGAAGTCCTTGGCATAGACCAGGATGTTGTCATGCTTGGCCGGCCACCTGCGCCTGGGGCGGCCGCCGTAGTCATAGGCCCAGATGATCTCGTTGAGGAAGTTCCGGCGCCCGAAGATCCCGTCGCAAAGCACCTTGGCGTAGTGGACCTCGCGATAGTCGAGGTGCAAGTAGAGGGTGCCGCTCTCCTCGAGCAGC
>JAKAEN010000078.1 GCA_021818355.1 Actinomycetes bacterium
GGACCGATACGACCGCATCAGCGGTTCCGGCCAATTCGCCGTCGCCGATGGAGAGGGGCAGGGAGGCGGGCTTGGCTCCGATGCAGCCCGACTCGTAGATAAGGACCAGGCCTGGAGCGTGGGTTGCCCGTGCCAGGTTGGCGGCGGTGGAGGGGGCGCCGATCCCCACGAAGCAGACCTGGCCGTCGCGCAGCTCGCGCGCGGCGGCGACGCTCATCATCTCGCTTGCCGTGAACCCGAGGGCGGGCGCTCCCGGGTCGATGCCTCTTGTGGTCATGCCCCCACCTCCAGCACGTTTCTCTCCATCCAGGCGCTGAAGGTATCCCGGTCGCGGCTGATTTCTCCCCACTCGTGATAGAAGGCGTTGTCGCGTTCGTAGTAGCCGGATGCGTAAGAGGGCCGCGCACCGCCTGGTGCGAGGGCAACCGCGGTGACCGCCCAGGTCGGCAAGACCACGCCTCCTGGGCGCAGCTCGATTCTCTCCACGATCTCCTCCACCGTCACGATCGATCGGGAAGACGCCAGCACAGCCTCCTTCTGCACGCCCGTGATCCCCCACATCTGCACGTTGCCGTGCACGTCGGCCTGTTGAGCGTGGATTACGGCAACGTCGGGGTTGATTGCCGGCACCGCCGCCAGCGTCTCCCCGGTGAAGGGGCATCGAATCGACTTGATGTTGTCCACGCGCCCCGCCAGCCCGGTTCCCGCGTAGGCGCGCAGAATCGCGAAGGGCAGCCCGGAGGCTCCCGCCACGAAGCGATTGGTCAACCCGGCGTGGCTGTGCTCCTCTATCTCCAATGGCACCGGCCAGCCGTTTTCGATCGCGTCCCGGAAACGGTGCAGGGATCCGACTCCCGGGTTGCCTCCCCAGGAGAAGACCAGCCTGTCGGCCACGCCCATGCCGATGAGCTGGTCGAAGACGAGGTCGGGAGTCAGGCGGACCAGCGTCAGATGGCGCCGCCCCTGGCGGATCACCTCATGGCCGGCGGCATGGGGTATCAGGTGGGAGAATCCCTCCATCGCAACCGTGTCGCCGTCGGCGACCAGCTCCGCCACTGCGTCGCGGAGCGAGACTATCTCGGCCAACTTTCCAACCTTTCCATCTTTTGTGGGCATGCGGGAACTCGGGGCGCCGCCGCCGCGGAGGAGGCCATCCTCACGGCGCTCCGGTGCCGGTGAGCGGCGTGTCGAAGGGCGGGCCGACATAGTTGTTGGCCAGGGCGCTCTTTGCGTTC
The DNA here is from genome assembly GCA_021818355.1 of Actinomycetes bacterium. Lineage (GTDB taxonomy): Bacteria > Actinomycetota > Acidimicrobiia > Acidimicrobiales > Acidimicrobiaceae > Acidithrix. The sequence continues at coordinate 1,236 of JAKAEN010000078.1, forward strand.
AGGTTTTCGATCGTGAAGCGCTGCAGGGCTCGCTGCACACGGAGTCCGAAGGCGTCGGCTGCGGGGTCAAGGTGCATCAGCGCCGTCATGGACGTCGAGAAGTTCTGGGCGTTCCAGATGCGCTTCAGGCACGTCTCGGAGTAGGCCTCGAGCCCCCTCTCGTCTCCCCCGGCGAACCAGGCGGCCAAGGCATCGGAGAGGACCTTCACGTCGGCGATGGCCAGGTTCAATCCCTTGGCACCAGTCGGCGGGACGATGTGGCCGCTGTCGCCGGCCAGGAAGAGCCTGCCATGCCGGAGCGGCTCGGCAACGAAGCTGCGCATGGGGGTGATCGACTTTTCGATGACCGGACCGCGTTCGAGCTTCCAACCCGGGCTGGCGAGACGCAGGTCCAGCTCGTCCCAGATGCGTTCGTCGGGCCACTCCTCGATCGACTCCTCCGGGGGTACCTGCAGGTACAGTCGCGAGACGGTGGGGGAGCGCATGGAGAGAAGCGCGAAGCCGCGGTCGTGGAAGCTGTAGACGAGCTCGTCGGAGCTGGGTGCCACCTGGGCGAGAATGCCAAGCCATGCGTACGGGAACTCCCGCTCGAAGGTCCTGAGGCTTTCCGTGGGAATGCTTTGCCGCGCGATCCCGTGGAACCCGTCACAGCCGGCGACAATCCGGCAGGAGAGCGTCTCCTCGCGCCCTGAATGCCGGTAATGGATCACAGGATCGGCATCGCCGTCGAGTCCGGAAATCGAAACGGCCTCCGCCTCGAAGAGGAGCGCCTTGCCGGTTTCCATGCGATGGGCGATGAGGTCGCGGACCAGCTCCTGCTGGCCGTAGACGGTTATGTTGCGCCCTCCGGTGAGCCGGCGCATGTCGATGTGGTGGCGCTCGCCGTTGAACTGCATGTAGATGCCGTCATGCACCATGCCATGGGCGTGCACGTTGCGTGAGAGCCCGTGCTGGTCGAGGAGCTCCACGGTCGACTGCTCCAGGACTCCGGCTCGAACCCGGGACTCCACGTAGTGCCTGTCCTTTGACTCGAGCACCACGTTGTCGATGCCCGCATCCGCGAGCAGTTCGCCGAGCACCAGCCCTGCCGGACCCGCTCCGATGATCCCCACCTGTGTTTCGAATGCGTGCTCCGCCATACTGGTCACCAGTCCGGCCGGAATGGTCCGCGGCCCTGCATGATGACGAGTGGGCCGACTTTGGCCGAGGAACCGATGCCGGCCGGTGATGCCCGGCCCGGGCGCCAAGTACCGCCCTCGGAGCCGAGTCGTGCCAGGCCGGCCGCATCGGGGGCGATTGCGGCCCGGGCGTTTCTCATTCGGCCTCTCCCCCTGCTGCTCGGTTCGCCCTTCTGCGTCCGCCACCCATTCCGGGGCGAGGCGGCCGAACCCCCTTCGCTCCATGATCGGGAACCGCGCAAGGCGGGTTCGCGATTTTCCGCCCTGCCCGCCGCTTGTTCCGCGCCGGGTTCCTGGGCTAGGATGTTCGCAATGCGAACGAAAATGCGGACTTCGCACAAATTATGGGCACGGATGCCGGGCCGTGTCAAGAGGAGCGGGAGATTCGCCTTCGGCGGAGCCCGTTGGGCAGGTCGGCGCCGATGCGCCTACGACGGGGGCCGCACACCCCGTGCGGGCTGCTGGGGGGATGACAGGAAGTGCTGAGCGTCGTGGATGATGGACGCCAGGAGGTGTTCGTGCAGTCCCTGGCACGCGGCCTGGAGGTGGTCAGGGCCTTCGGTGCCGAGCGGCCGGAGATGACCCTCTCCGAGGTTGCCAAGGCGACCGGGCTGAGCCGAGCAAGCGCCAGGAGGTTTCTCCTCACCTTGGTGGAGCTGGACTACGCCCGGACCGACGGCAGATTGTTCTCCCTGACTCCCCGGGTGCTGGAGCTGGGTTACGCCTACCTCTCGGGGCTGAGCCTCACCGAAGTCGCCCAGCCTCACGTCGAGGATCTGGTGGCCCGTGTTCATGAGTCATCTTCTGTTGCGGTGCTCGACCGGGCCGACATCGTCTATGTGGTCAGGGTCCCCACCAAGCGGATAATGACCGTCGCCATCTCGGTGGGAACCCGCTTCCCGGCCTATGCCACCTCGATGGGCAGGGTTCTACTGGCCGGGTTGGAGCAGGCTGAGGTGGAAAAGCTGCTCGCCCGGAGCGATCTCGCAGCGCTGACGCCGCTAACCACCACGGACCCGGATGAGCTACTGCGCGTCATCGCCGAAGTGCGATCCAAGGGATATGCGATGACCGACCAGGAGCTGGAGGCGGGGCTGCGCTCGTTGGCGGTGCCGATCCGGGACCGCCGCGGCAAGGTCATCGCGGCGATGAACGTCTCCGCTCAGGCTCCCCGGGTGAGCATGATCCAGCTCGAGCGGGAGTTCCTCGCACCGCTGCTCGAGGCGGCCGCCCGCATCGAGGCCGACCTTCCGAAGTAGTCCCGTGCCGGCGCGCCAACGGCACACTGCCTCGGCTCCACGTTCCCGTTAGCCTCTTTGATGGTCCGTGGCCAAGTCGATGGATGAGGTGCAGATGGCGGCAGTGGCTGCGAGGAAGTTCGAATTCGAGATACTGGCAACCGCCGCAGGGGGGGCCAGGCGCGGCCGGGTGCACACGTCGCGGGGAAGCTACGAGACGCCGGTCTTCATGCCGGTGGGCACGCGGGGAACCATCAAGGCCGCCTTGGTTGGACAGGTCGCCGAGATCGGCTTCGAGGTGATCCTCGGCAACACGTACCATTTGATGCTCCGTCCCGGAGCCGGCGTGGTCGCTTCGTTCGGCTCGCTGCACGGGTTCACGGGTTGGAAGCGCCACATGCTCACCGACTCCGGCGGCTTCCAGGTGATGTCGCTCGGGGCCGAGTACAGCGAGCAGGGTGCGCGCTTCAGGTCGATCTACGACGGATCGGTGCACACGGTGACCCCGGAGGAGGCTGTCGCACTTCAGGAGCTGATTGGCGCGGACATCCAGATGGTGCTCGATGTCTGCACCATGCTTCCGGCCTCCCGCGACAAAGTGGAGCGCGCTCTCGAGCTCACCCATCAGTGGGCGAAGCGGGCGCGGGCGGCCAAGAGTCGGCAGGACCAGGCCCAGTTCGGAATCGTCCAGGGCGGCGGGGAGCTCGACCTGCGCGCGGAAAGTGCGAAGTTCATCTCCGATCTTGATTTCGAGGGCCACGCGATCGGCGGCCTGGCGGTGGGGGAGAGCAGGGACGAGATGCTCGCGGCTATAGATTCCTCCGTCGAATACCTGCCTGATGCGAAGGTTCGCTACCTGATGGGAGTGGGGGACCCGGTCGGGATGCTGGAGGCCATAGCCCGCGGCGTGGACATGTTCGACTGCGTGGCGCCGTCGCGGATCGCGCGCCATGGGCAGGCCATGACCTTCGGCGGCAAGCTGCACATGAAGAACCTCCGCTATCAGCGTGACGACCGACCGATCGAGGAAGGCTGCCCATGCCCGGCCTGCGCCGGATACCCGCGGGGCCTGGTGAGGCACCTCCTCAACGTGGGCGAGCCGACAGCGGGCACCTTACTTACCCTGCACAATTTGACCTTCATGCATCGCTTGATCGAAAGGGCGCGCGCCGGGATCGTCGACGGCTCGCTCGGAGCGCTGGTCGCCGAAGTGCGCGGCGCTTGGGACGTCAGGCCAGATTAGGGCGCAGAAAGTCCAGGCGGCGGGCCGAATAATGCAACTGGGCCGCGAGGCTTTAGCATGAACCTTGTCATTTTTGCCTTCCATGGAGATTCAGATGTTCTTTGCCGCCGCGGCGACAACCACCCAGTCGAGCAGCATTACCACGCTGCTCTTTCCGCTCCTGCTCGTAGTGGGCGCGTACTTCCTGTTCATTCGCCCACGTTCGCAGCAAATGAAGCGCGCCCAGGCTCAGTCCCGGGACGTCTCGATCGGTGACCGCGTCATGACCACCTCCGGCATGCTGGGTCGGGTCGTGAGACTGAACGACGAGACCGTGATGCTCGAGATCGCCCCCGATGTCGAGGTCAGCTTCGTGCGCCGGGCCATCTCCAAGCGCATGGACGAGAGCGATCCCGCCGTGCAGGAGCTAGACAACCCGGAGGATACTGCCGAGGCCCACGGGGACGTGATTCCCGAGGCCCACCAGGACGTGATTCCCGAGGCCCACGAGGACGAGCTTCCCGGCACCTTGGGACAGGCCGAAACGGATGAGACCGGCCACGACGGGACCGAAGAGGGACCCGAGGCGCGCTAGACGCTGCGCCCAGCGCATCAGGAGTTCCGGCGGGACTCCGGGGCGTGCAATAATTGTTCCCCGGTGGCGCCGGCCCTTGTGGCCGGCATGCCGGGTTTCGGCAAGATTGGTAGGGATGGATGAAGAGGTCGGGACTGCTCCTGGTCATCGCCACCTTCGTGGTGTCGGTGGGATCGCTGATCGCGGTTCTCGCACTTAATTACAAGCCCGTTCTCGGTCTTGACCTGCAAGGTGGCCTTTCGGTCGTCTACGCCCCCGCCAAGAAGGTCTCCCAGGCGACACTCCAGGAGACCATCTCCATCATCCGCAATCGCGTCGACGGCCTCGGGGTTGCGGAGCCCAACATCGCCCAGCAGGGCAACGACATCATCGTCCAGCTTCCCGGAGTCAAGGACGCCAGTCAGGCGCTGAAGATCGTGGGCCAGACGGCCGAGCTGCGCTTCCGGATCGTGCAATGCGCGGCACCGACCTATACGCCGCCGCCGGCTTCGCTGAAGATCCCCAAGAAGGACCTGGTCCCCTTCTGTCCGACAACCCAGGCCGACTCCACGCTTCTCGGCTACGTGCCCTCGACCACCCCGGCGCAGGACACGGCCGGAGCGACGGTGCTCCTCCCGCAGAAGTCCGGCAACACGGTCGTCGGCCGCTACGTGCTTGGGCCCTCGCTTCTCGACGGCTCCGCCCTGAAGACCGCCTACGCCGGGCTCGACTCGAGCGGCAACTGGGTGGTGCAGTTCAGCCTGACCAAGACCGGGTCGCCCAAGTTCGACGCACTTGCCTCCAAGTACTACCAGCACCAGATGGCGATCGTCCTCGATGGCGTGGTCATATCGGCGCCAACCATCAACAGCACCTCCTTCGGCGGCCAGGGCCAGATCACCGGCTCCTTCAGCCAGTCCCAGGCTCAGAACCTGGCTCTGGTGCTTCGCTACGGCGCACTTCCCGTCCAGCTGGTGCAGCAGACGGTGCAGACGGTCTCGCCGACGCTGGGTGCGGCGAGCCTCAGGGCCGGCGTCTTCGCAGGCCTGGTTGGCCTGGCGGTGGTCATGCTGTACACGATCTTCTACTACCGGGCCCTGGGCATAGTTGTGGTGCTTGGCCTGGCGACCACGGCGGCACTTTTGTGGGGGATCATCTCCTACATAGGCCATACCAGCGGGCTGACGCTCGACCTCTCGGGGGTTACAGGACTGATCGTGTCGATCGGTGTGACCGTGGACTCCTACATCGTCTTCTTCGAACGATTAAAGGACGAGGTCAGAGAGGGCCGTAGCGTGAGGGCCTCCGTGGACAAGGGCTTCAAGAAGGCCTTCCGCACCATCGTTGCAGCTGACCTGGTCTCCTTTATAGGCGCCCTGCTGCTGTACCTGCTCTCCATCGGACCGGTCCGCGGCTTCGCCTTCTTCCTGGGGCTCTCCACCATCTTGGACGTCGTGACCTCCTGGACCTTCACCAGACCGCTCGTGCAGATGCTGGGCAGGAACCGGACATTCACCGAGGCCAAGTGGCTGGGAATCGCCCGTGGTCTTGCCGCAAGGGGGGAGGCCTGATGGCAAAGGCGAAAGCACCTCAGGAGGGCGCCGTGGCGGTGGCACCCGCCCCGGAGGAGAGCGGCTCCATCTTCAGCCGCCTCTACCATGGCAACACCCACTTCCAGTTCGTGGGCCATCGCCGGCGCTGGTACACCATCTCCTCCGTTGTGATCCTGATCGGCCTGGCCGCGTTGGGGATACGCGGTCTGAACTTCGGGATCGAGTTCAAGGGCGGAACCTCCTGGGAGGTGACGAACACCCAGTTGAGCGTCTCCCAGGCCCGAAATGCCGTGGCATCGACGGGTGTCAAGGAGGCGACCGTCGTCTCCTTGGGATCAGGGTCCTCCACCACCATCGAGGTGCAGGCGGACCTGTCCATCTATCCCGCCGACCAGAAGTCGACGCTCGAAACCAAGGTCACCGACGCGCTGGCCGCCGCGGCTCACGTTCCCGCCAATCGCGTCTCCCTAAACGATGTGGGCCCGACCTGGGGCGGTGAGATCACCACCAAGGCCATCCAAGCCCTCATCGGCTTCTTCGTCGCCATCCTCCTGTACATCACGCTGCGATTCGAGTTGAAGATGGCGGCCGCCGCGCTCATTGCGGTGATTCACGACATCCTGGTAACCGTGGGCGTCTATGCGATCGTCGGCTTCGAGGTGACTCCGGCCACCGTCATCGCCATCCTCACCATCCTCGGATACTCGCTGTACGACACCATCGTCGTCTTCGACCGGGTCCAGGAGAACGTTAAAGGCATGGTCAACTCGGGCCGCATGACCTACTCCGACGCGGTGGATGCGTCCATGAACCAGGTGCTCATGCGCTCGCTGAACACCTCCATTGTCGCCATCATCCCCATTCTCTCGGTGTTGCTGATAGGTGCAGAGCTTCTGGGAGCCACCACCCTCCAGCAGTTCGGCCTGGCGCTCTTCATCGGTCTGACCACCGGCGCCTACTCCTCCATCTACATTGCATCGCCGATCCTCGCCCAGCTGAAGGAACGCGAGCCCCGCTACAAGGCACTCGCTGAGCGCCTTGCCAAGAGCCAGGCGGCCGAGGAGGCCAAGGCCGCGCGGCGTGGTGCCAAGCAGGCGCCCCAAGCCGCCGCGGAGGACGCGGGAACCGTGTCCGAGCCAGTGCCGGCCAGCGACGGCGCGCAGGCGGGCGATGGCGCCGGCGGGGTGCCGGAGGGCGAGCGCAAGCGGCCCAAGCTCGTCGAGCCAGGTCAGCGCTCCGGCTCGGGCTCAAGGCGCAGGCAGGGGCCGAAGCGCCGCTGACCGGGCCGCACCTGATGGGTGGTTTGGTGCCACCTCCAATGGTGTAATTTGTATCTATGGTGCCTGGAGTAGCAGCCGGATTCGAGACGAGGCTTCTCGACCGACTGCTGTCCTCGTTTCGCCAGCGCCACCCCGAGGACGACCCCTCCTTGGTGGAACTTGCCTTCCATTCGGCGATCGGCGCCCACGAAGGCCAGTTCAGGCGCTCCGGCGAGCCGTATGTGACGCATCCTATCGCCGTGGCCCAGATCGTGGCGGACATCGGCGTGGACGCGACGACCATCGCCGCAGCCCTCCTGCACGACACCGTCGAGGACACCGCCACCCGGCTCACCGACATTGCCGCCACCTTCAGTCCGGCGGTGGCCCAGATCGTGGACGGGGTGACCAAGCTCGACCGCCTCAGCTTCGACTCCAAGGAGGCGCAGCAGGCGGCCACGGTACGCAAGATGCTGATCGCGATGGCCAAGGACCCCCGGGTCCTCATCATCAAGCTGGCCGATCGCCTGCACAACATGCGCACCCTGGCGGTTCTGCCCGAGTGGAAGCAGCGCCGCATCGCCCAGGAGACCATGGACATCTACGCTCCGCTTGCCCACAGGCTGGGTATCCAGGAGATCAGGTGGCAGCTCGAGGACCTTGCCTTCGCCGTTCTTCATCCCAGGCGCTACGCCGAGATCGAGCAGATGGTGCAGATGAGGTCGCCGGAGCGCGAGCACTCTCTGAACGTTCTGCTCAAGATGGCCACTGACCGTTTGGCGGAGGTGGGCATCCAGGCGGATGTGAAGGGCAGGCCAAAGCATCTCTGGTCGATCTACGAGAAGATGGTCGTCAAGTCCAAGGAGTTCGACGACATCTACGACATCATCGGCCTGCGCATAATCTGCGAGACCGAGAAGGATTGCTGGGCGGCTCTCGGGGTCGTTCACTCGCTTTGGAACCCCGTCCCGGGTCGCTTCAAGGATTACATCAACACTCCCAAGTTCAACCTGTACCAGTCTCTGCACACCACGGTTGTCTCCCAGGGCGGGAACCCGCTGGAGGTGCAGATCCGGACCCTTGAGATGCACCGGCGCGCCGAGTACGGCATCGCCGCCCACTGGGGCTACAAGGAGGGCTCGAGCCAATCGGAGATGGCCTGGCTGGGCCGGATCCTCGACTGGCAGCGCGACACTCCTGACCCGGTCGAGTTTCTGGAAAACCTCAAGCTCGACCTGGAGCTCGACGAGGTCTACGTCTTCACGCCAAAAGGCAAGGTGGTCTCCCTGCCGGCCAAGGCCACCCCGGTGGACTTCGCCTACACCATCCACACCGAGGTCGGCCACCGCTGCATCGGCGCCAAGGTGAACGGGCGTCTCGTCCCTCTCGAGTCACAGCTGAAGTCGGGCGACACGGTCGAGATCTTCACCTCCAAGGTGGCCACCGCCGGCCCGTCCCGGGACTGGCTGGCCATCGTGGCAACGCCGAGGGCGCGCAACAAGATCCGCCAGTGGTTCTCACGCGAGCGGCGCGAGGACTCGATCGAGAGCGGGCGCGAGGACCTTCTGAAGACGATGCGCAAGGAGGGGTTGCCGGTACAGAAGCTGCAGAGCACCGACGCGCTCCCCAAGCTCGCCTCCAAGCTCGGCTTTGCGGATCTGGAGGCGATGTACGCCTCGATCGGCGAAGGCCACATCTCCGCCAAGGCCGCCGTCCAGCGGCTGGTGCGGGACCTGGCTCCGGAGGAGTCCGAAGTCCAGATGCCGGTTACGGTGAGCCCGAGCCGGCGGATGAGCCGCAAGCGCAAGTCTCCCGGCGTCTACGTCGAGGGCCTTGACGACGTTGTCATCCGTTTCTCGCGGTGCTGCTCGCCCGTGCCCGGCGACGAGATCATCGGCTTCGTCACCCGCGGCCGTGGGGTTTCGGTCCACCGTGTTGGCTGCGCCAACGCCGCCGCGCTTGCCGCCAGTTCGGAAGAGCGCCTCATCGAGGTGGAGTGGGACCGCGACACCTCCAATTCGGTTTTCGTCGCACAGATCGAGATTCGGGCTCTGGACCGTTCCAGATTGCTGGCCGATGTGGCCAGGGTCCTCTCCGAGCACCATCTGAACATCCTCGCCTCGTCAACGCAAGCCGGTGTCGACCGTATCTCGAGGATGCGCTTCGAGTTCGAGCTGGCCGACCCCAGCCACCTGGAGTCGGTGCTGTCCGCCTTGCGGCGCCTGGAGGGTGTCTACGACGCCTACAGGGTCGTGGAGGGCGGTGGCGAGTCCGGAGGGCCTATTCCCGGGGTATTCCCCGGCACGGTGGCCAAGCCGCGCGAAGGCAGGCCTAACTCCTAGCCCGGCTCTCCTGGCCGGCGGAGCCCGCCGGGTCGCGCCTCAGCATCTCCTCTTTCAGGCGTTGCGCGGTCGCCTGGGCCTCGACGCTTCCGGCCTCCAGCGCGTGACGCGCCGCCTTGGCCAGCTTGCGGCTGCCTGCCACGGCCTCCAGCCCGATCTGCAGGGGGGTGGACGAGGCCACCTTGCGGTCGAACTTCTGCTTGGCCCACAGCCCGGCCGAGGCGCCCAGCGCCGCTCCGATCCCGAACCACATGGTGCGCTTAGGCAAGATCAGGCTCCTTCCTTGCGCGAGGAGCGGAAGACGGAGACCGCCCTGCGCGAGCCCGCGCCGAGCGCCTTCGCGCGCACCAGCGGGGATGTCATCGCTGCCAGGGCGAAGCGCGAGGTCCTGCCCATCATCGAGGCGGCGACCTCGGTCGATTCGATGAGCCGCTCGAGCTTGTCGAGTTCGGTGCCC
>JAKAEN010000079.1 GCA_021818355.1 Actinomycetes bacterium
GCCCGGTTACCAACGAGGTCGGGAACGAGGCAAAGGTCGAGATCGGCTACGCGACCGTCGAGGACATGCCGGCCTGGGCCGCCGAGTTTGTGAAGAAGAACGACGGGCTCACTCGGCCCATCCCGATGCTCGCGATGTTCTGCCTGGCGATGCGGCGCGACGTGTTCGAACGCGTCGGCGAGCTCGACGAGCGCTTCGGCATCGGAATGTTCGAGGACGACGACTACAACTGGCGGGTGCGCCAACTCGGGTACGAGATCCGGTGCGCCAGCGATGCCTTTGTCCACCATTGGCAGAAGTCGGCGTTTCGCCTTCTCGGGGAGGACGAGTACCTTCGGATCTTCGAAGAGAACCGCAAGCGCTTTGAAGAAAAGTGGGGGAAACCCTGGGAAGCCGTCGGCGTCAAGGTGTGGCAGCGGGCCGACCTCGGCTTCTTCCGGGACCAACTCAGCGGTATCCAGGAGCAGGTGCAGGGAAGCAAGGGTGCCGTCGTCTTCCTTCCGTCGGTCGGGTGGAACATTCACCTCGCCCAACGTCCCCATCACTTGGCGAGGGAGTTCGCACGCAGCGGCTATGTCGCGATCTTCGACTGCTCTAACGCCCAGGACGACGTGAACGGATTCAAGGAGATCGAGCCGCGCCTCTTCCTCTTCCGTGGACCAGAAGATCTGCTGCACGAGGTCCCGAATCCGCTCCTTTGGGCGTTTCCCTATAACTTCAACGGCGTCGGTGCCTACCCGGCCGCTGTTCGCACCGTGTACGACTGGATCGACGACCTGCAGGTGTTCCCCTACGAGCGTGCGTTTCTTGAGGCAAACCACACGCGTGCGCTGCACGAGGCAACGATCGTGGCGAGCGTCGCGCGCAAGCTGCACGAGGAGGCGCTACGGGTCCGAGGCGACGCCCTATACCTTCCAAATGGCGTCGAGTACGAACACTTCTCTGACCGCCACGCGGTCAGGCCTGATGACCCAGATCTCGCTCCGATCCTCAGAGATCACAAGCCCGTTGCCGGTTACTACGGCGCGCTTGCGAAGTGGTTCGACTATGATCTCCTGGCTGAACTGGCTGGGCGGCGGCCTGATTGGAACTTTCTCCTTATCGGTCCGATGTACGACGACAGTTTGACTCGTAGCGACCTCCTTAAGCAGTCGAACGTCTTGTGGCTGGGACCGCGGCCGTACGAGTCGCTGCCCGGCTACCTCCAACTCTTCGATGTGGCGATGATCCCATTTCAGATCAACGAGATTACCCTCGCCACATCGCCTCTCAAACTGTACGAGTACTTCGCGGCCGGGAAGCCGGTCGTGACGACACCCATGCCCGAGTGTATGGCATACCCGGAGGTCAGGATCGCGAGCAGCGCCGCGGAAACCGCCGAAATCCTCGACGAAGCGAACGCGAGTGCAGATGACGCTTTGTTCGTGTCGCGCCTGCGTGATCTCGGACGCGCCAATTCGTGGTCGGCGCGCGCCGAAGCGATCACACGCAGGATCCAGCACCTTGAAGCGGCCTCGGAAACGAGGTAGCTTTGCGGACTGGAGTCGAGCTACGTTCCTCAACAGGTGAGGGGCTCGGGCGCACTCGCCGCTCGGGTTTCGTTCTGGCGCGTGCGCGGCGTCGATCGCGGTTATGAGTTCGGTGCACAGGGCGTGGCCTCTGTGGGTATAGCTCTGGTGCGATCACAACTGGCTTGGCGACGAGGTATTCGAGCGGTCTCGGGGGCTGACCAGACGCTGATGCTAGCATGCTAGAGTGGATTACCGGCTGCCGATCGACCTCACCTTCAGCACGTCGATACGCAGGGGAAGGTCGGACGTCTCGCCCCTAGGCGGTGAGAATGGGCTGAGCCACGTTGCCTGGTTTGGCCTGCCGGGGAGGGCCGTGTGAGGAGGAGAACATTCTGGGTTTGTCTGATACTGTGCGGCATCCTTGGCGGGCTTTATGGAGGCGGGTGCAGGATCCGGACGAGCGGCGCAACCGACAGCCCGCCGCCTGCTCCCCGTTGCACGACGGTGCTGCCGAGCGAGCCGCGGGCGATCGTGGAGCTCTTTCCTTCGTCGACTCCCGTCGACGGTTCGTTCAATGTTCAGCCTGACGGGCGGTCGGCCATTGCGGTCAAGGGGACAGGGTTCACCCAAAGGGACAAGATCTACTGGGACGGTACGAGACTCGTCACAACCTATGGCGACTCGACGCTGCTCACGGCGCTCGTGCCGAAGAGGATGCTCACCAAGGCCGGAGACGTCGTCGTATCGGTAAGGGACCCTGTCTTCTTGTCTGTTGCCGAGGTCAGGGCCAACTTCCGGCTGGTCGCCGCACGTTAGGTTTCCTGTAGCGAGAGGGGTGAGATTGTTGGGAGAGCGGCGCGCGATGCGTGATCCGTACCGGTTCCCCGCGCTGAGCAGCGAGAGTTCGCACCGCGGCGGTGGGCCCCGATGGAGAGGGGCGTCGATCCGCGCATTCTTCTCAGGGCACGCGCGGATTTCGCCTGGCGGCGAACGGGCGGCAGCGATATGCGATGACGGCTGGCGGGGGGTGGACGGGAATTCCGGCGGGAGCGGAGCAGAGGGACGTGGCGCGCTCCCCTCCGACAGGTTGTGTAGCACGAGCGCAGCACTCGCGGCGGCGGGGCTTTTCTTGGTGGTCTTGACGGCGAATCTCTGTTTTCCCACACCGCAGGGGCCAGCCGACAACGGAGACTTCGTGCGCATGACCAGTGCATTCTCGACCGGCCCCCAGGGGTACGAGTACTCGCTTCCGGGCAGCGGAGCCGACGACGACTGGCGGTACTTCACCTACTACCACCGGTATTGGCTCCTTGAACGCCCGGATGACACGAGCTTCCAGCTTCCGTGCTCTTCGTCTCTCCTCTTCCTTCCCGGGCGGTTCCTCGACGCCAACGCCCCTCCGGGCTATTTCGACCTGACGTTCAACACCTTCGTGCTGATCGCGGCGCTGGCGACCGCGATGTTCCTCCTTCTCCGCCTCCTCCCCCCAATGGCGTCGCTCGGGCTGGGTGTCCTGGCCAGCCTGATCCTGGCCGACGCGGGTGTTGCCTCCTACCTCAACTCGTTCTACCAGGAGTCAGGCGGGTATTTCTTCACCGTTCTGCTCCTTTGCGCCCTCGGGTGGTGGTGGTTTCGGAACAGTTGGCCATCGCTGCTTGCCCTCCTCGGGACCGCGGTGCTGGCGATGGCGAGCAAGCGGCCCCTGACAGTGGCGGTCGCAGTCGTGGTGGTCGTCGCGACCGGCGTCGCGGTTGTGCTGGCGCGGTTTCAGAAACGGGAATTGGTGAGGTTCGTCCTGGCGGTCGCCGTGGTGGTCGTGACCGGCCTCACGGTGAATCGTGTGTCCAGCCTGCCGCTCCACAGCAAGGTCTATTGTTACAGCGCGATCTTCGGCGGCATGTTGCCGTCGCTGGGCGAAGGTGAGCAGGTCGCGTTCCTGCGAGAGGTTGGTTTGCCGGAGTCATTCGCCGCTTTTAGCGGGACGATTCCTCACGGCCCCGGTACACCCTTCGCCGATGAACACGTCCAGGCGGCGATGAGCGGAGCCGTCCAGACGCGCGCCGTGGTCGCGTTCGTCACACACTACCCGGGTGGATTGTTTCGGCTGCTCCGCCGAGTGGGCGAGGCGGCGGGGGAATACGAGGTCCCGTATTTCGGCTATCGGGGGCCGGAGTACAGCTCTGCTTCGCAGGACCTCGGGGGGTTGCACTGGTGGACGAGCCTGCGGGCCGGCGTCCTTGGAGGTTGGATCGGCTACATCGTAGGGGCGCTGCTCACCGCCATCCTGTTCGTCTTCAGTGCCCACGGTTCGGCTCGGCATTGGCTGGCGAAACTGCGGTGGGGCGCCGTGGCGTTCTACCTCGCGTCCCTGACCCAGATCCTCATTGTTGCGCTCGGCGACGGAGGTGTCAGTCTGCCAAAGGCCCTCTACTTCGCGAACCTGACGTTGGACATTCAGTTCCTGCTTGCGATCGCAGCAATCGGTGTGGTGTTCTTGCCTCGCGTGGGAAGGCTGTACGGCGGCACCCTGGCGTGGGCAAGCCGGACGAAAGAATCAGGTCAGTAGAGGTCCGAGGTGGTGGGTCAAGGAGCTTTGTTGTGCCGTGACGTCGGCGCGCAAGCGGTGGCACACCGTCGGTCCCCAGGCGATCGGCGGAGCGAACAAGCGCGAGCCGCGAGCGCCAGCTATCATGTCCACCGGCGCTGAACTCTACGGAACCAGGGGGGAGCTTCGATGCGGGTCCTGATCACTGGTGTTGACGGTTACCTTGGCTGGTCGTTAGCGTTGCACCTGTCCGCACGGGGGCACGAGGTCGCCGGCATCGACAACTACTCGCGGCGGGCGTGGGTGGGTGAGATGGGATCGCAATCCGCGGTCCCCATCGCCAGCATGGCCGACCGGCTCATCGCTTTTCACGAGAGGTTCGGGAAGAACCTGCGCTTCTTCAAGGGCGACCTGACCGATCCGGGTTTCGTCCTCAACGCCTACCGGTCCTTTCGCCCGGAAGCGATCGTCTACCTCGGCGAGATGCCGTCGGCTCCGTACAGCATGGTGGACGTGCAGCACGCCGTGTTCACCCAGACCAACAACCTGGTGGGCACTCTGGTCACGCTGCACGCCATGCGCGACGTGGTCCCCGAGTGCCACCTCGTCAAGCTCGGCACGATGGGCGAGTACGGAACGCCGAACCTCGACATCCCCGAGGGTTTCTTCGAGATCGAATATCGCGGGCGCACAGACCGCCTGATGTTCCCCCGCAAGGCGGGGAGCTGGTACCACGAATCCAAGGTGCACGACTCCCACAACGTGGAGATGGCCTGTCGGATCTGGGGTCTTTGCTCGACCGACATCATGCAGGGGGTCGTCTACGGCACTCGCATCGAAGCGATGGGCGAGGACCCGCGGCTGGTCACCCGCTACGACTTCGACCAGTGCTTCGGTACGGCGATCAACCGATTCTGCGCTCAGGCGGTGATCGGGCTGCCGCTGACGCCTTTCGGCAAGGGTCACCAGCGGCGGGGCTTCTTGCCACTACGCGACTCGATGCAGTGCCTGACGATCGCCATCGAGCATCCGCCGCAGCGTGCCGAGTACCGGGTCTTCAACCAGTTCGAGGAGGTCTACGACATCACGCAGCTCGCCGAGCGGGTGCAGAAGGTAGGCAACCAAATGGGCCTCGGGGTGACGATCCGTGCCATCGAGAACCCGCGTGCGGAGGCGGAGGAACACTACTACAACCCCGACCATCGCCATCTCTTGGACCTCGGCTATCAGCCCACGCACGACATGGAAGCCGAACTGGAGATAATGCTGCGCGACCTCGTGCCGCACCGCGAGCGAATCGAATCGCGCAAGGAGGCGCAATTTCCCGACATTCGCTGGGACGGCTCGCGCCGGCGCTCTGAGTACCTGCCACCGAGCGAGCCTGCGGAAAGATCATGAGCACTCTGCGCTGGCTCGGCGCGGTCGCGGGCGCACTCGGGCTGGTCGCAGTCTTCCTCCTCTTCCGGCGCGCCAGGGTGCGGCGCCTCGACTTTGTCTTTGGTTTCCTCTTCAGCCTCGCGTTGCTGGCCGTCTCCGTCGACCCAGATACCGTGGACATGCTGCGCGACATGCTCGCCCTCGAGCGCACCCAGTTCAGCCGGCTGATCGCCATCCTCATCGTGTCGAGCGCGCTGCTGTGGGTGCTGCTGCTCTACACCCGCGTGCGTTGGGCCGAGCATCGGGACCAGTTCGACCGACTGGTGCGGCGCCTCGGCGTGGCGGAGTTCGGGCGCGCCTACCCGCAGGTGACGGCGCTGCCGCCGGTGCTGGTGGTTCTCCCGGCCCACGACGAAGCGGACAACGTCGGCGCGGTGCTCGCCGCGATGCCCAAACGGGTATGCGACCGCGACGTGGCGGCGCTCGTTGTGGACGACGGCAGCCGCGACGCGACCGCGGCCGCCGCCCGCGGGGCCGGCGCGCTTGCGGTGACGACGCTCAAACGTGGCGGTGGCGCGGCGCTGCGCCTCGGTTTCGACATCGCGCAGGCGCACGGCGCCGAGATCGTGGTCACCATGGACGCCGACGGCCAGCACCTCCCCGAGGAGCTGGAAGAGGTGGTGCGGCCGGTGGCAGAGGGCAAGCTCGACGTCGTGATCGGCTCACGCATCCTCGGCCGGCGCGAGAAGGACAGTCGTCTTCGGCTCACCGGCATCCACGTCTTCAACGCGATCATCCAGTCGCTGGCCGGGGTGAGGGTGAGCGATTGCTCGAGTGGTTACCGGGCGCTGCGGGTCTCGACGCTCGAACGGCTGCTTCTGCGGCAGGACCAGTTTCATACCGCGGAGTTGATCATCGAAGCCGCCAGGCGTGGCCTGCGCATCGGCGAGGCGCCGATTACCGTGCGCCGGCGGCTTTCGGGCGCCAGCAAGAAGGGGCGAAACTGGCTGTACGGGGCCGCGTTCGCGCGCACGGTGCTGAAGACGTGGTGGCGCTGAGGGCCGGTTCCAGATATGGCCGCCTGCTGCGCAGGCTCGCGCCGAGACTGCTCGGACCGGCGATCCTGGCGCTCCTTCTCGTCCGGGTGCCCGGAGCGCGAGCCCTCAATGCCGTTGCAGCCGCGCGCGTCCTGCCGTTCGTGGGTGCCCTCGCGCTGCTCTTGCCGCTGCTGATCGTGCGCACACACAGGTGGGCGATCCTGGTGCGCGCCCAGTCTCTGCACCTGAGCGCTGCTGAGGCTCTTGCGGTTTACGCCTTCTCGGTGTTCGCTGGGACGGCAACGCCTGGCCGGCTGGGCGAGTTCGTCAAGGTGGTCCATTTGCGGCAGCGCGGGCTCAGCTTCGGGAGGGCGTTCGCCACCGTTTTCCTCGACCGTTTCCTCGACGTCGTGATCCTGGTCGCCATGGCGGCGTGGGGCCTGGCCTGGTTTGCGGGGCTGCGCGCGCTTCCGGCCGTCGCGCTCGCGGTGGTCGCAACCGGCGCGACGATCCTCGTGCTCCGCGGACTCGCGAGCGGCGAGGGGAATGGACGCCTGCGGCGGATCGTGGAGCGAGTCATGCCTTGGCGTTTCGCGTCGGCCGCCGAGGCGGGCTTGCGGGATTTCGGTCGCGCCGTAGCCGCCCTCGCGCCGTCCGTCGTCGCGCTCGCGGTGGTAGAAAGCGTCGTCGGCTGGCTGCTCAACTGGTCGGCCCTGGCGTTGCTCGCCTCGGCGATCGGCATCCACGTGTCGTTTGCCTACCTGGCGGCGTCGGCGTCGGTCTGCGGCCTGCTCGCCATGCTGCCGGTTTCGATCCTCGGCCTCGGTACCCGCGACGCGACCCTGGTCGTCATGCTCGGCAGGGTCGGGGTCGCGCCGGCGGACGCGCTCGCGTTCTCGCTGATGAACCTGATCCTGCTGGTCGCCTACGGTTTGATCTGCTCGCTCTCGCTCTTCAGCCCGACCACCCGCCTCGAAGCCCGGACGGTGCGCAAAGAAATGGGACATAGGCCTCCCGAACCATCGTCTTGATCCGGCGTTGGCAGGCGCGGGCCAACCACCCGTGGTTGTTCCTCCGCGGGAAGCGCCTGATCGCAAGTTCTTCGTAGTCGTCAGGTATTGGCAGCGCCGGTAGTGGCTGTGCTGGTCGGGCTGGGGTGTAAGATCCACAGGCATGGTCGCGAAGAAACGCAAGCTGGCTGTCCAGGTCGTCCTTGGGCTCCTGTTGGTTCTGTTCGTCGTCGTCGTCGCGCCCCTCCATGGCCGGGTGCCCATGTGGGTCGAGGGCATGCCCGTCTATCTCGACCAGTTGGCGGGCGCAATTGGCAGGGCGTGTACGGCCCCGCCGGACGCGCTACGGGTGGGCAAGATCTATGTCCCGTTAGCCATCAGTGCCTACCAGGGATCGTTGATGACCTACCTCGACATCCCGGCGGCCTACCTCTGGTACTCGGGAGCGAGCACCGATCTGTACCTGTATCGCTACAAGGGGATCGTCCTGCTTGCGCTGTCGGCGTTTCTCTTCTTCAAGGTGCTGCAGCGCTTCGTCGGTCCCGCGCCCGCCTTTCTCGCGGCGCTGGTATTCGTAACGTTGCCCATCAACGTGGTGTGCTCGATCGTCGACCTCCAGTATCACATTGCGCTGTACTTCGGGATCATGTGTGCCGCCTCTGGGTTTGTGCTGTACCTTGAGACCAAGAGACCAGGTTGGTTCTGGGCGACGGCTGCCCTCGCGGGTTTCGTGCTGTGGACCCGGGCTGAAGCGCTCATCTGGCCAGTCGTGGCGCTGGTGGCGTTCGGCGCGTTGTTCCGCCGTAAGGAACTCCTGGCGTGGTGGCAGGCGACGCAACACAGGGGACGCCTTCTGCTCGTCTCCATACCGGCTTTTTTGGTCGGGGCCGCGCCGATCGTCCTGTTCAATGTCCTCTATCCTCGATCGGGCCTTGTCGCGTTCCTCTGGGGTGGGGCGGGCACGACCGGCAGTCGCATGGACGTTTCCCGCTACTTGAGGATTCGCCTGGCGGAGTTCGTCGATTTCAACCTGCTGAACAACTGGGGGCTTTACGTCACCCGCTCGGGGTACTGGCCCTTCCTGGTCGCGTTTGCGCTCTGCGCCGCAGGGGTGCTTGCCCTGTGGATCAAGCGACGCCGCGTGACCTTTCCACTTTTCGCCCTCACGACCGTCCTCCCTCTCTCGGTGATCAGCAACGGGGGACCGCGGGAGATTCACCTCCTGCCCTTGACGCTTCTTGTCGTAGCCGTGATCGCGGAAGCGGCCGCGGCGGTGCCCGCCAGGCTTAGGGGTCTCGGCCTTGCTCTCTTGGCTGGGATCGTGATCGCCAACGTCGCGGTCTGCCGGTCCGACATGGCGAACTGGAAGCGCGACGCGACCGTCGGCGATACTTTACTCAACCATTCCGACCCTGCGCTACTCGTCTCGCGTCTGGAGCCGTACCGCAACGATGCACTCTACTTCACGAATATCGGCCTCTACCAGGAGGTCGTCTGGGGGTCACGCGGCAGGCTCTGTGGACAGGGCATTCTGTTCTGGGGTGACGACCGGGGCTTCAAACAGGCGGTGCAACGGGCCCTGGCGTCCCCCGCGCAACGTCGCGTCTTTGTGGGCTTTCCAGCCGAGCGCGAAAGGGAGATCCCGGGGCGCGCCCTGGCGCGGACAGGTCTCCTGACCGAGACACTTGAGGCGAGCGGGGTCAGGTGGAGCAGCGAGACCATCTCGATGCCTGGTGTGGGTCCGAGATATGAGCTCTGCGTCGTCGAGAAGGGCCAAATACCCGCGATCACCCGGCGGGGCTCAAGCCTGACGGTGCGGGGCGGTGGTGTGAACCCCCCGTTTCGCGGGAGGGTGACGGGTTGGGTGATCGGTGGCGCGTTCCGTGAAGGTGACGTCATCGTCACTGACCAGTCCATCCCGTTGGTGACGGCCTTCGGGAACGCCGGGTGGCTCACGTTCCAGGTCGATGAACCGACTCTCGCCGGACGTCGCACGATGAGGGTTCAGGTCGTGCGCCCGGATACCGGCGCTCGCAGCCAGTACGTCACGCTGACGCGTCCCTGACAAGATACGGCCCGGGGGAGTCGAGGTGGTCGGCCGGCACAGGTGCAGTGGCGGGGCCGGCAAAACCCAGGGCTTCCACGAGCGGTTGAAAGGCGTTACCGGCAGCCAACCGAGGTGACGCGGACTGTCAGTATGGCAAGCGTTTCACGGCTCTCGGCGTCGAGGAGCACGAACCTGGTGCCGTCGCTGACCCACTTGCCGGTGATGGCGGACCCCTGGGCGACCGATTGGCGTACGAAAACGGTACCAGTCGTGGACCCCATGCGGATCTCAATGGGGTTTCCCTTGGGGACGCGCCAGGAGATCGTTGTGATACCGACTCCCGTGCCGTCGCATACTTTGATGGGGTTGGGATCTGCAGACATTGACCCTTCAACCGGTGCCTTCGGTCTCTGGGGAGTAGACCAGGTGAGCGCCCCGCGGCCTTCGGGGTCGAAGCGAATGACGGGCATGCGCGGGAGACGGTCGAGTTCACCGATATCGGCTGTCTCGACGGCACCAACCTGGAGACGGCCGAGGAGTCTGAGCACGGAGCGGTAGTAGTCGCCGTCTCGTGGGACAAGAACGAGCCAGTGGGGGTGGAGGCCGTAGCGGTTGGCGAGGAAGCTGCCGTCGGTGCCGAACCACGGGTTGTGGGCTGGGGCTGTGAGAATTGCGACGCGCTGCGCCGCGTTGATCACGCGCCGGTTGGTGAGGAGCGTATTGACAATGTTACGGTTGACCGAAATCTCTGTACTGTACCACTCGATCGCTGCCCGCCGCTGACGCTGCGTGACGACGACCGGAATCGCGGCGAGAGCCAACAGAGCGGCCAAGACGCCAGCACGAGTGATGCGCCGCGGGAACAAGGCGGTCAAACGGCCGGCAACCATCAGGCAACCCGTCTGCCACGGCAGCCAGTTGAAGCAGTAGTAGGGGTTCACGTGGTGTGGGAGCGGTGCGTAGGCGAAAATGAGCGCAAGTGGGATCACCTGAGCGAGCACCAGCTCGCGCCAGTGCCGTCGCAGGCCGAAGGAGAGACCCACGAGAAGCCCAAACGCTTGCAGCGCGGCCACGGTCTTCACGCCTGCTGTTGCCTTGAGGTACCAGACCACGGTGGCCAGCAGACTCGCCGGCGCGAGCACCCGCTCGTAGGTCCCGCTCGCCATCCCGAGAAAGGCGCTGTGCACGATCATGGTGGAGTAGAGCAACCACGCTGCGGCTGTGACGCCAAGAGCGGCGGTCAGCACCAGCGCCGCCAGTCGGCGACGACGCGACGTTGCAACACCAGGAAGCGCGAGATAGGCGCAGAGCAGCACCCCGGGGAGGATGACGTCCTCCTTCGACAGGACACTGAGGACGAACGCGAGGACGCCAACGCCGACCTTGAGTCCAGGCCGACGCGACTCGCGCAACCCCGTGAGGAGCATGAGCAGGGAGATCGTCCCGAACGTGGTCGAGAGTAGGTTCGTAATGAG
>JAKAEN010000080.1 GCA_021818355.1 Actinomycetes bacterium
GACGACCAGCGCCGCAAAGAGGAGGGCTGAGATCCAGGGATGGCGGCCGAGGCGGACGACGGGATCGGAGGCGGCCACGGCCGCGAGGGCAACCAGGGCCATGAGTGCGACGGCCGCCGGGAGCAAACGAGTCCTTAGTTGCCGCGCCCGTCTATTGTCCAACCTCCGGCTCCGATCGAAACTCAGCCCTCGGACCCTTGGGCCCGGTGCGGAGCATGCCTCAGCCATCCCGCAGAATGGCGCTGCACACTCAATAGTGCTAGCAGGATCTTACCGGAGTGTAATTACCAATTGCCAGGGGTTTGGCATTTCACGCGGATGCGGATCCCCCCACCGCGATGGCCACGAAAAGCCGGTCGCCGGAGTTGAGCGCGGATATCTCCCCGTTCGCCACCACGCGGACGTCATAGATTCCACCCGAGACCAGTCCACCGGTGACGTGCAGGTTCACCTCGGTCCCGTCGTAGGAGAAGGGTCCCTGAGAGATGACGATGGGAGGACCAGCGGTCGATCCGGCCGGGCACAGCAGCTCCATCGAAACGTTGCTCAGGTTCGTGCCGTGGATCTGGAAGTCACCCGAGGGCGCGTACTGCTGGGGCTGAGGATTGAAGACGGCGGTCACCACCGGCGCGCTCGCGGCCGCCGATCCAGGGGAGGCGCAGCTGAATGCCGGGGTCACCGAAGTCACCGAAGTCGCCGGAGGCGCGGTGGTGACGGGGGCGGCCGTCGTCGTAGGCGCGGTGGTCGTAACCATGGTTGTGGTCGGATCGGTGACGGTGGTTATGGAAGCTGAGGAAGGTGCCGAGGCAGCCGAGCTGGCCCCACCCACGGTGGTGCTGGCGCCCGCAGGGGCCGATGTGGAGGAGTTCTGCGATTCCAGGCTTCGGACCCCGGCGACCATGCCGACTACGGCAACCGCCGCGACCACTCCGCCTATCGTTTTGTTCCTGGCGACCCTCAGGCCAATCATCTCCACTGCGACCGTTCGGCACCCTGCGACGCCGTTCTGCGGCCCAGCTTAGCTTGATATTCACGGAAAGTGAAAAAATCCCTAAAGTTTCAGCGGGAGTATGCCGATAATGGCCGCTGCCGGAGACGGGATCAGGATTCGGCCCAGATCTCCTCGCCATAGGGGCGCATGCGGGCGGGAGCCGAATCACGCTTCCATACCATGACCCGGCGCCGGAAATAGCACACTTCCTTGCCGTCCTGGTTGATGCCCTTGGTCTCAACCAGCACGATGCCGCGGTCCGGCTTGCTCTTGGACTCGGTCCGATCGAGCACGCGGGTCTCGGCATAGATGGTGTCGCCATGGAAGGTCGGGTACCTGTGCACCAGGGACTCGACCTCCAGATTGGCTATCGCCGCACCCGAGACGTCCGGCACCGACATGCCGAGCACCAGGGAGTAGACCAGGTTCCCCACCACAACGTTCTTCTTATGCACTGTCTCGTGCTCGGCGAAGTAGACGTTGGTGTGGAGGGGATGGTGGTTCATGGTGATCATGCAGAAGAGGTGGTCGTCCGCTTCCGTGATCGTCTTGCCCGGCCAGTGGCGGTAGACGTCACCGGGAGTGAAATCCTCGAAGTACCGCCCGAAGGGGCGCTCGTAGATCGTCATGTCAGGCGTCCACGACTCGCAGATCGGGCATGGCCCGGGTGGAGAAGCCCGCCGCCCAGTGAGGGTCGGAGGAGCCGTTGATGGAGAGCCGCCAGACAAAGCGCTTGACCGGCTCGAGCGGCAGTGGCCCGAGGTTGATGGCGATGTTCACGCTCACGTCCGCTCCGACCGGGATCCCTTCCGGGCTTCCCACCATGAAGTCCCCTCTAACCTCGACGGGGCGAGGCCCTTCAGGGGTGTCCAGGATCACCGGCGAGCCGTCCAGCTCCTCCAGGAACAGCTCCCAGTGGTGCTCGGCGGTCGCGGCCGCGTAGTCGACGTCGATCTTGAGGGCGATCGCCATCGGGGTCGGCCCGGGGCCGACCAGGTTCCAGCCGCCACCGAGCACGAAGAGCTTGGCCTCGGAGACCACGGCGGCATCACAGAGAAGAATGGTTGCGTTCACGACCCACACGCTAGCCTGATCGCGTGACGATCCCCATCCCCTACGAGTTGCGTGATGACCTGTACAGACGCCCACTCGCTGCGGCGCTCGAACGTCTGGGGGACATGACCGGCTTCCGTTGCGTCGACGTCGGAGCCGGAGGAGGGGACGTGTCCGTTGCCCTCGCCGAAGTCTGCGGCGAGCGGGGGCGCATCTACGCGGTGGACATCGACCCGGTCAGGCGGAACGAAATCGCCTCCAGGGCGGCCCGCTTCTCCCAGGTGGTGGCCCTGACCCAGGCCGCCGAGGAGCTGACGCTCCCTGAGCCGGTGGACCTGGCCTTCTGCCGCTTCCTGCTTCTCGCCGTCCAGGAACCCAAACTTGTGGTGGAGCGCATGGCCGCCGCCACCCGTCCGGGGGGCTGGGTGATCATCCAGGAGCCCATCACCAGTGCTGGAAGGGTCGGGCGCTCCCCTCTCTCCATGGAGGCGCCCGGCGTGCGGGATGCGGATATCGGGGCACAGGTGCTCGAGCTTCTGTCGGCCTGCCCGGTGGAGATCCGCGAGGCTTGGGTGGAGTCCCCGGCCGGCATCGGGGACACCCCGGTGGCCCGTTACCTCGAAGCCATGAGCGAGTCACTGGTGACCGACGAGCAAATAGTGCTTCCGCCACTCCTCACCGCCATCGCCAAGGTTCTCTGAGACGGATCCAGGCGCCTCGTCGAGAGTCTTCGTAGCGCCTCGAAACGGCCTCTACTGAACAACCGCTTAGTGAATTGCGGTATGATCTTGAACCATGTCTGAGCAAGATCTGCAACTCGCCACCGCCGTCGTGGCCACTGCGGAGCGCATCGTCGCCGCCGCCGTGGCCGAGCTCGCCAAAGCCGGAGACATCGACTCCAATCAAGTGGTCGCCTACGACCTTGCCCACGTGGCGGCGGCGGTAACCGCCGCAAGGGCCGTTCTTGCCTACGCGGCCAAGGGCGAGGTGGAAGAAGCACTCTCGCTCGCCTTCATCGCCGACGCCGCCCGCGACCTGGCCGCCAGGGCCTTCGGCCGCGAGGCCGACTTCGGGATCGGCACCGCCGAGCTGGAAGAGATGCGCGCCTTCGTCGCCCGCTACAACTCTCCCGCCTTCGTCGCCTCATTGGCGGGCGCCGAAGGATCCTCGGGCCTAAGCGAAGAGATGGAGATGGTCCGCGACACCTTCCGCCGCTTCGCCGACGAAGTGGTGCGCCCGCGGGCGGACGAGATCCACCGCCACAACCTGGACGTTCCAGAGGAGATCATCTCCGGTCTCTCCGACCTCGGCGGTTTCGGCCTTTCGATTCCTGAGTCCTACGGCGGCTTCGCCGCGGACGACGACAAGGATTACACCGGCATGGTGATCGCCACCGAGGAGCTCTCGCGCGCCTCCCTTGCCGCCGCCGGCTCGCTCATCACCAGGCCGGAGATCCTGGCCCGGGCGCTTCTCAAAGGAGGCACCGAGGAGCAGAAGCAGGAGTGGCTGCCCAAGATGGCCAGCGGAGAGGTGATGGTCGCCGTCGCGGTGACCGAGCCGGACTTCGGCTCCGACGTCGCCGGGCTGACCACCAGCGCCACCAAGGTGGAAGGTGGATGGCGCTTGAACGGCGTCAAGACCTGGTGCACCTTTGCGGCCCGCGCCCAGGTGCTGATGGTTCTTGCCCGCACCGACCCGGATCGCTCCAAGGCGCATCGTGGCCTCTCCCTCTTTGTCGTCCCCAAGCCGATCAGCGCAGGCACCGGCTTCATTCTCGAGCAGGACGAGAGGGACGGGGCCAGTGGACGCATGGAGGGCAGGCCGATCGAGACCATCGGCTACCGGGGCATGCACTCCTACGAGATATCCATAGACAACTGGTTCGTCCCCGACAGCGGCCTCATGGGTGGCGAAGCCGGACTGGGCAGAGGCTTCTATCTGCAGATGGAGGGGTTCGAGAACGGCCGCATCCAGACGGCCGCCCGCGCGCTGGGCGTCATGCAGGCGGCTTATGAGGCCGCGGTCTCCTACGCGGAGAACCGCAAGGTCTTCGGCAAGCCGATCGCCGAGTATCAGCTCACCGCCTACAAGTTGGGCCGCATGGCCTTCACCATCCAAGCCGCCAGGCAGTTTTCTTACCACGTGGCCGACCTCATGGCAGCCGGCCAGGGCGCCCTCGAGGCTTCCATGGTCAAGGCCTACGTATGCCGGGCAGCCGAATGGGTGACCCGTGAGGCGCTACAGATCCACGGTGGGATGGGCTACGCGGAAGAGTTCCCGGTGAGCCGCTACTTCGTGGATGCAAGGGTTCTCTCCATCTTCGAGGGAGCGGACGAGACGCTCTCGCTCAAAGTGATCGCTCGCCGTCTTCTCGACAGCGCCAAGTGACTTTTTTGGCTTTTTAGGGTCATGGGACACCCAAATCGGGTCATGGTTGCCATCTGAGCACCTCAGGGCATCCGCCTTTGGGTACAATCTCTTCGACGGCACGGCCGTCACCTCGACGATCCCTGCTCGGGCGGCGAGGCAGGCGCCATTGAGCCCCAGGGGTGACGCATGAGGTTAGCGCGGTCAGCGGTCGCATCGCTGGTCCTTGCAGTCGCACTCTTTTTCGGGTGGGTGGCGGTCACCGCGTACCTGTTCGAGCAGAGCTTCTTCGCCCCGGGACGTTTCGCGAACGCCACCGAGGCCGCACTCTCAAGCCCGACCGTGCGCTCCTCCATCGCCAAGGCGATCACGATGGCCGCCTACGGTTCGACCGGCGCCTACTCCCAGAGCGCGGCCGACCAGGTGACCACGGCGCTGCAGGCCGCTTTGCTCAACAAGGCGGTGCAGCAGGAGTTCGCCACGGCCATGGACAACGCTCAAAAGCACATCATCGGCCTCTACCCCGGCGACGTCACCTTCGGTGGGCCGGTGCTGGCCAACGCGGTGGCCGAGAACCTGCTGGCGGTCAATCCTCAGCTGGCCAGCCTCATAAGCCAGCAGGGCTCGACCCTTCAGGTGTCCATACCCGGGACGACCTTGCCCGATCTCGGGAAGCTCTATCGCAATATCGGCGCAATCGAGAGGGACGCCTTACTGCTCGCGGTCGGTCTAGCGCTGATATCACTCTTGATCGCGCCCAAACGCTCGACCATTCTCACCGAGATCGGCATCTGGCTGGTGGTGATGAGCTTCGTGGAGGCCCTGCTCTTCTGGATCGTCCCAACGGTGGTGATCCCGCTCACCAACGCATCCTGGGCCCCGGTCGTCTCCCAGGTGCTGCGGGCCATCGGAGGACCTGCGATCTCCACCTACGCAGCGCTGCTGGTAGGAGGCGGCGTCTTTATCGTCCTCGGGCGGGTCTTCAGGCGCGCCTAGCCGCGGAAACAAAAAAGGGCCGGGCCGCTTGACGCGGGCCCGACCCTCCTGAACGTTGTGAAAGTTCAGCCGGCGCTGCGCACCATGCCGGCGCGCTCGCCACGCGACACGAACTTGATCGCCATCTTGCGGCTGGCCTCGTCGATCATTTCGTCTCCGAACATGACCGCCCCCTTGCGCTCGCCCTCGGTGGCCTCGCGGTAGGCGTCCAGGATCGCCCACGCGCGATCGAACTGCTCCTGGGTCGGCAGATAGACCTGGTTGATCACCGCCACCTGGTCGGGGTGGAGCGCCCACTTACCGTCATAACCGAGGGTGGCCGTGCGCATGCAATAGTCACGAAGGCCGTCGGTGTCCTTGATCTTCAGGTAAGGGCCATCGATGACCTGCAGGCCGTTGGCACGCCCAGCCATGAGGATCTTGGAGAAGACGTAGTGGAAGTGGTCGCCGGGGTATTCGGGGATCTGGATTCCACCCGTCAGGACCGGCATCTCCATGGAGGCGGCGAAGTCGGCCGGGCCGAAGACGATGGTCTCCAGGCGCGGCGATGCGGCGCAGATCTCCTCCACGTTGATAAGACCGCGGGTGGACTCGATCTGTGCCTCGATGCCGATATGCCCCACAGGCAGGCCGGAGTTCAGCTCCACTTGGGTGAGCAGCCTGTCGAGCGCCTGCACGTCAGCGGCGCACTGCACCTTGGGGAGCATGACTTCGTCCAGGCGCTCGCCGGCGCCACCGACCACCTCGATGACGTCCTGATATGTCCAGCGGGTGTCCCACGCGTTGATCCTCACACACAGAACGCGGTCGTCCCAGGGAAGCTCGCGGATGGCGCGGACGATCTTTCCACGCGCCGCCTCCTTCTCCAAGGGTGCCACCGAGTCCTCAAGGTCGAGGAACGACATGTCCGCAGGGATGGTCGGGGCCTTCTCGAGGAACCTCTCGGAAGAGCCGGGGACGGAGAGGCAGGATCGCCTCGGTAGGTTACGGCTGCGATCAGACATTCCAAAAAGTATAGCGAGCGCTTAGCTGGCGCTCAAGCCCCCAAAATGCGAAGGGGCCACGCCGCGGCGTGGCCCCTTCGATACTCATGAGTCGAGGTGCTCGTGGAAGAAGGGAATGATCCTGTCCCACGCCTGGCGCGAAGCGTCGGCGTCGTAGACCTCCGGGCGCGTGTCGTTGAAGAAGGCGTGCTGGGTGCCGGGGTAGATGAAGATCTCGGCCTCTTTGCCAAGATCCTTCAATTGAGCCTCCAGCGCCCGGGAGGCCGGGGGTGCCGCGTAGTCGTCGTGCTCGGCGTAATGGCCCTGAACCGCCGCGGTCATGGAGGCATAGTCGGGAGCCGCGTCAGGCCATCCGATCACCCCGTAGAACGGGGCGACGGCGGCAACGGCATCGGGTCGGGCCACTGCCAGAGCCAGTGCCAAACCTCCGCCCATGCAGAAGCCGACCGCACCGACCTTGGCCCGGCCGGTGCGCCTCACAAGCTCGTCGACCGCTCCGGACATGTCCTTGGTGGCACGTCCCACCTCGAGCGCCATCATGTACTTGCCGGCCTCGTCGGGCTCGGTTGTCACCTTGCCGTGATAGAGGTCCGGCGCGAGTGCCGTGAAGCCGGCGGCCGCGAAACGGTCGCATACGTCCTTGATGTGGGGGACGATCCCCCACCACTCCTGCATCACGACGATGCCGGGGCCGCTGCCGGTCTGAGGCACCGCCAGGTAGCCGGTGCCAGGCTTGCCATTGCTCGGAAATTCGATCATTTCACCCATGACAAGCCAAACTACTACGAAAGAGGTGCCTTTATCAGCCCTGGCGCGGCGAGGGCGGCCTCTTAATAGACGCCGCCCAGTTTGCGATGGTCCCAGCTGACCACCTTGCGCGGATGGATGATCACCCCGTAGCGCTTGGTCGCGCTGGCCAGGAACGACTCCTTTGCCGCATCGCTCTGGTCGAGTCCCCCGTAGCGGCCGTAGATCGAGTTGCCGATCTCGCGCACCTGATCGAGGTCGGTCACTATCTCGGCGTCGGCGACGATCTCCACTCCGCGCAGGGCGTCGTAGGTCTCGCCTGCCTCCACCAAGGCGGTGAGGGTGCCGGACCTCTGCAGATTGAGCATCTTCTGGCTCTTGGCGTAGGTCCAGAAGGCGACGTCGGACCCCACGAACCCGTACCACATGGCCACCAGGTGAATGTCCTCTCCCGGGCCCTTGGTGGCCACCGCCATGGTGTGCGGCTCGGCCAAGAAGGCGGCGACCTCTTCGTCGGTCATGCGGATCAGGTCACGTCTGCTGGGCATCGCCCCTCCCTCTCATCCTCGTGTGCAACGGCAAAATTATCCCGCGCCGGCACTGCCGCGCCCGGAATCACAAAGCCAGCAGCTCATCGGCCACCGCAGCGGTGTACCGCTCGCGATTCGCGCCGAAGAGGAAGGTGACCATCTCCGGGTTGGCTCGAAAGGCGGGCAAGCCGTACAAGTCGGCCAGGCACTCCGCCTCCGGGTCCTCGCTGCATTGGCCGAGCTCGCGGGCCAGCAGGCGGGCCTGGGCCTCGAAGAGCCGGGCCGGCAGCTCGAACCCGTCGGGAACCCGGCAGACAACTCCCATGCCCGCGCTGATGGCCCGCTCCGCGAGCTGCATCCGCTCCCGGGAGATGATCGCCCCACCCTCGGAGAATGACCACGGCTCGATCACCAGCGCGCTTTCGCCCCCGGCCAGCGCCCGGGTCAGAAGACGTTGAGCACCTCTGGACGGGTCGTAATAGACGGCGCGCTCGGATCCCCGGCGGCCGGCCAGCGCCCGGTAGGCGCGATCCACGTCTAGCAGGTAGAGGGTCACACCCGCGTCGGCCATCGCCCGCAGTTCGCCGAGCGTGGAGTCCCGGGAGAGTTCACGCCGCAGCGACCAAGCCTCCTCCTGGCGATCCAGGGCCAGCAGCAGGCGGTTGCCGACCGACCACAGCCCCCCATTGCGCGGCTGGGCCAGCAACAGCTGACGGACGGCCACGTAGAGCATCTCGGGACGTTCGGCGAGCTCCTCCAGCGACTCCAGCGCCGAAAGCGCCACGGCCTGGGGATCTTCTTCCTCGAGGCGCGCGATCCAGCGAAGTACCTCGAGCGGGTTCATACCCAGAGACTACTTGAGGATGCCGCCCCTTGTCATCGCCATGACGTCCAGGGCCCGGTCCACCTCTTCCTCGCTGAGCAGGCCTTCCTCCAACACCACGGTGCGCAGGTCCTTGCCCTCGGCCAGCGACTTCTTGATCACCTTGGCGGCGGCCTCGTACCCGATATACGGGTTGAGCGCCGTACCCACCGAGGGCGAGGAGAGGGCGAAGGTACGGCAGCGCTCCACGTCGGCGACGATCCCGTCCACACACTTGTGGGCGAGGGCGATCGAGACCGAGGAGAGGAGCATTATCGACTCGATGAGGTTGCGGGCGATCACCGGGAGCATGACGTTCAGCTCCAGATTCCCCGCCGCCCCGCCGAATGCAACCGCCGCGTCGTTGCCGATCACCTGCGCGGCCACCTGGCAGACGGCCTCGGGGACCACCGGGTTCACCTTGCCGGGCATGATCGAGGAGCCGGGCTGGAGGTCGGGCAGATGGATCTCACCGAGTCCGCAGCGAGGGCCGGAGGACATCAGGCGAAGGTCGTTGGCGATCTTGTAGAGCGAGACCGCAATAGTGCGGGTCACCCCCGATGCCTCCACCAGGGCGTCACGCGCTCCCTGGGCCTCGAAGTGGTTGCGCGCCTCGCGAAGCGGCAGGCCCGTGGTCTCGCACAGACGCTCGATTGCCATGGCCGCGAAGCCGGCCGGGGTGTTGATTCCGGTGCCCACCGCGGTGCCACCGAGAGGCAGCTCGGCGACTCGTGGAAGCGCTGCCTCCACTCTCTCGATCCCGTAGCGGATGGCGGCGGCGTACCCGGAGAACTCCTGCCCCAGGGTGACCGGAGTCGCGTCCATCAGGTGGGTGCGCCCGGACTTGACAACCTCGGAGAACTCGGCCGCCTTGGCCTCCAGAGATGCGGCAAGCTCGCCGAGGGCGGGAACGAGCCGCTCTTTCATCTCGTAGGCCGCGGCCAGGTGTATCGAGGACGGGAAGACGTCGTTGGAGGACTGAGAAGCGTTGGTGTGGTCGTTCGGCTTGACCGCGGTGCCACCGAGAAGCTCGGTCGCGAGTGTGGAGAGGACCTCGTTCATGTTCATGTTCGATGAGGTTCCCGAGCCGGTCTGGAAGACGTCCACCGGGAACTGGCCGTCGTAAGTGCCTCCGGCCACCTCCTCCGCGACGGCGGAAATCGCCTCGGCGATCTCCGGCGATAGCACGCCGAGCTCGGCGTTGGTGAGGGCGGCGGCGGCTTTGATCCTGGCAAGCGCCCAGATCAGGGGACGGGAGATGGTTAAGCCGGAGATCGGGAAGTTCTCGACGGCGCGCTGGGTCTGGGCCTGCCACTTGGCAGTGCGAGGGACCCGCACCTCGCCCATGGAGTCGTGCTCGATCCGGTATTCGGTGCTGGCATCGTTCGTAGTCATCGGCCTGCGATCTTACTACCGCCCAAATATGGCGGCTAATTCGACGAGACCCGGTGGTGAGAGCATCAATGTGAAAATACGGGCGATGCGCCGGATGCGTACTGTAAACTTTGCCGAGTGCTTTTGCGAAACTAACAAGTTACCGCAAGATGGCCGATACCTACCACGGGGCCCATGCCTCATCTCGGATCGACCGGCGCCAAGAGTCTTGTACGGGCGCCCTGTTAGTGAAAGAGAGAATTTTGGGCGTATCCAAGACCAAGGCATCAAAGCGTCCTGGCTGGAAGAGTGCAGCTCTCCTGGCGGGGACCGCGGCTCTTGGAGCCATTCCAGTCCTGGCAAGTTCGACACCGGCGGGAGCCGACCAGCTCTCCTACGAAAAGGCCCAGGCGGCGCAGATAGCGGCCAAAGTGACCACCTTGGACAACCAGGTGGCCTTCTACTCCGAGCAGTACGACCAGGCGAACCTGCAGCTGCAGACCATAAACGGCCAAATGCAGGCCGAGCAGCAGAAGATAGCCGACACCCGCAGGCAGATCAAAGATCTCAAGACCAAGCTGGCCAACGAGGCGATCAACCTCTACACCCAGGGCGGCAACATCTCCTCCATCACCGCCATCCTCAGCGGCACCTCCACCGACATAACCGTCCGTGACGTCTTCGCCGGAGCGGTCGCCGACTCCCAGCAGGCTCTGGTAAGCAGTTTTCAGGCGGCGAGCCAGCAGCTCGTCACCCAGGAAAAGACCCTCGCCTCTGAGAAGGTGAAGGCTTCGGCGGCGGTCGCGCAGGCCGCCAGCGCCCGATCCGCCGCAGTATCGGCGGAGTCCCAGGCGCAGTCCCAGCTGAACTCGGTCAACTCCACCATCTCCAAGCTGATCCAGGAGGCACAGGCGGCAGCAGCGGCGGCGGCAGCAGCGAAGGCGCGCCAGCTGGTGCTGGCCCAGCAGGCCACGCAGCAAACTGCGCAGCAGAACTCCTCCAAGGGCCAACACGCCACGCCCGTGGCCTTCCAGTACAATGCGCCG
>JAKAEN010000081.1 GCA_021818355.1 Actinomycetes bacterium
TTCCCGGTCGGCGCCAAGGTCCGCGGTCACGCGGCACGTGGCAATAATGGTGAGTGGCTATTCCCCGGGGGCGCGCCGGGGCGACCGACAACTACCGAGCGAATGCGATTGCGCTTGGCCGACGAAGGAATAGTCCTTCGACCGACTCGAAATTCGGCGTTGCTCGCGCTCGCGTCAGCGGTTCCAACGCCGGTCCTCGCCGACCTGCTGGGTCTCCATATCAACACAGCTGTCGAGTGGAGCCGCCTTGCAGCAGGTGATTGGGCGGCGTATGCGGCATCAAGGGCACCTGACGTGACCGAAGACGCGTAGGTTTCAAGTTCATCGCGGATTGTTTGGGTCTAGACCGACCAGGCCCAAGTAGCCTGACATCTAGCCCCAACCACCTGCCGATTGCCAAACGTAGCGGTCAGATTGTGCAAAGGATGGGGTCCACCTCAGACTAGACCAGAAACCGCGGGCCCCTCAGGTGAACTTCCTTCTGGTTGCTCCCAAGATGACATCCCTTCCGCCAACATCGTAGGTTGGCTTAACGGGTGTCTACTTTCCGTGGGTCATCTCCAATATGAATAAAACCTGCGAGCGGAAGCTCGACATGCAAGAATATATGCCACGACACCGGTGATTCAAACGAGTCGGAAAGAGATCGGAGTTCACGTGCGACATCCATCCAACCATTTGAGCACTACTGTGCGGCTTGCGATCATTTCGGTGCTCGCATGCCTCAGCCTGCTTCCTGTTCCCGGGCTTTGGAGTTCACTGCCCCAAACAGTGCGTAGCAGCAACACTGTATTCAAACTCCATACGGCACCGCACATCATTATCAATCCAGGTCTTTCCTGCACTGTCAGTGCCGGTCAACCCCATGTTTCGACATCCATCTACAAGAGCACAGGGCTAACCTATATGGCCACTCACACGTACATTGCCTGCACTGAAAATGCGAGCTAACTAGAAGCAGTCGCTATTCTCTTGTACGCGTCGCCATACTCCTCGACGCAGTATGTCATGGTTGCGCGACCAGCGGGCGTGTCTACCGCAAATAATAAGTCAAGCCTTACATCCCCGCAGTCCAATGTTCAGTGCAACACTCTCGGTACCGTGGGAGTGCTCGGTTACAATTATTATGCGACAAACGACTATGGCTACATTGATGGCAGCTACCAAGATGCATACAACAATTATGGCGGCGCGTGGTATAATTGCAGTCTCACCGTATCAGCAATAGCCTCGCCCATACTGTAGACAAAGCATGGAACGATAGACGTGCCTGAGTTCGGGCTGCTCGACACTCTTAGAGTGCGCATGTTCACGTCCTGGGACGGCGTGGAAACTCTACACATGTCTTGCCTCGAAAGGCTGATGCAGCCTGGCCTGATCGGGCTGACGGAGCCAATTCCGGATACCTTCGGTGACCCCGGAAGGGTCCTTTGGACGGGGAACCCAGAGATGTGGTGGGCCGCACCAGACAAGTGGAGATTCGACACCGAGTATCCCGGCGAACCGCTTGACGAAGCGATGTGCGCGTCGAGGGGCGAACCCTCGCGCATAGCGGTCAAGTTCGTTGTCAACGGCGACGAGTGGGCTTGGTTCAAAGATGGCGAACTCGCGGACTCTGGTACGCGGGACGGGGCATTGAAGCGCAAAGATGCTTGGTTTACAGGCGGACTCTGGTTCGGCCGCCCGTACCTGTCAGCATTTGACAATGCCCAGATCCAGTTCTGGTGCAACCCAAGGCTGTGGCTGGCCAATTGCGATCTGGTCTTGCATGACGCAGGGTATCGCTCAGACACGGACGACCAATTCGCTCCTCCAGCGACATATCGGATTCTGGCGACCGGCGCCGCCTGGGTACATCGCGCCGACGCCGAGGAACCTAGCACTTTCTATCCCTCGCTCTCCCAATGGGTCATCGGGGATACCTTTGACGGTGATCAGGAGTTCTTCGACCTCGTCGATTTCTTCCAGCTATGGGTTGACCCTCAAACCGGCTTCGTGCGACGCTTCACTCGAGAGAGAAGTAGCGGACGCGCTGGGGACTTCCTGGTCTCGGCGCTCGACATCAACCAGCCAATCGCGGATTCCGTCTTCGCGCTTGACACCCGCGAGTAACGAGGCGATGAGGCGTGACCGACTTCTCTGGCGACTTCCCCTAGTACTAGGCGTGAGCGCACTGTTGGCTCTTGGGGCGGCACTAATGCATAGCGCAGGTCATCCTGCCAGCCAGCAGAAAGTCCGAAGAGTGACGTGGTATCTCCAAGGTATTCCGGAGCAGCCTCCCTTATTGTTAGTGGATGGACTAGTTGATAACCAACCGTTGTTTCAACGGTGGAGACACAATACTGCCTCACGACTCGTCGCCGTCACTCGCAACAATACTCGCGCCTACTCGTTTGACAAGAATCACGTGAAGCATTCCATGCTAACTTTGTCGTTCTTGCCTGCGACTCCACCGGTCACTTTGACCGTCTTGTTATATCAAGGGGGATCAGTGAGCAGCGCGGAGGGTGGAGCCGCGGGACGACTTATTTGCTCAGGAACATGGTCGGCATATCCGACTCGAGTCGTCGGTTGTATTGCAGCCCATGGCAAGGATGTCACTTTAGCAGTTACGAGTGAACAGTGGAGCGAAGCAAGAATCCTTGTAATCGCTGCTCTTTGGGTACCACTACGCAAGATACAAGGATACACACCGGGCGACAATCAAGAGAGCTGGAGAATCTTACTATCCTCGGGATCCTGACGGGTGACAAATTGGTCCGGCTGAAATGTAGGTCGTAGCCTCCAGAATGGAAATGGAGGTTTCCGACAATGAAGTCCAAGCTCCAAAGCCCCTCACAGGTGACGGAGAGCCCACTCTGTCTGCCGTGCCCTTTTTTTGCCGCAGTCATTCACGCGTGGCCATGGATTCGCTAGCAATGGCCTAGCAGTTAATGATCTTTCATATATTCAGTGGGGTCGCTCAGTGTAAGTCCCTCGCTTAAGACGAGGTGCAATCGTTCTTCGATCGTTGCGACCAGTGGGTTTGCTGGCTGCACAGAGTTGTCAGACACTGAACTTCCAGCCACTTGCTGGACGTGGAAAGTCACTGACCAGAAGTAGCCCGGCGACCGGATAACCATGTTTTTATGGTACGACACGGGCGTCTTGACGTGACCGGCTTGTGCCACTGCTTCCTAGCTATGAAATCCCCGCTCGCGTCTGACAGCAGGCTCTGATGGAAGCAGCATCTGGCAGACCATAGATGATTCGGACGGGCTCCGCCTGTCCTGCCTTACGACGCTTCGTAGTTCGTGAGCGCCTGTTGCAGGTCCGCCCAATCTTTTCGCAATTCGTTCACCGTCGCGCGGATGCTCAGGGTCCCCAGCGGTTGGGGGTGTGAGGGGCCCGCGGTTTTTGGTCCAGTCCTAATGTGAGCCAGAGCCTCGGGTTCGTTGGGTAAGATTACCCCGGGGCAGTGCCGTCGGCTGTACTTGCGTTTTCGTTATGACCATCGCCGTCGTATTTCCGGTAGTAGCTGATCGGCTGTAGACCCTGTGGTCGACGGGAAGCGTCGTCCACAAGTCCCACAGCCGCTACGCGGCCCGCAGGCGCGGCGTCGCCCAGCCCTTGTACTTGGCAGCGCCGGCAAGTACCTGCCTCTGCTCGGGAACGGATACCACCCCAAACTCGGCTGGCGTCAGATAGCCAGGGGAGCTGTGGCGGCGACTGGACTTCATGTTGTCGTGGTCCTCCATTTCCATTCTGGAGGCTACGACCTACATTTCAGCCGGACCAACTTTCGTGGGGCCTGTCACATTGCCGACCAGGTCGTGGTTCACACATAAATGAGTGTCCATGAAACCCGGTGCGGTTCGGAATCGCGCTGGCGTTCCTCGGGGTGCTCGCGGGTAGATCCCGCTTTCCCGCAGCGGACTTCCCCGAAGTTCGCGAGAGGAGCTGCGGGCAAGACTCGCGTTAGTCACTGGCAGGCCATAAGGGACGAGCTGACGATCGCCAAGAACAGAGGCAAGGGCTGCCCGCGTGGCGAGATCTACGACCGGTCGCAGGTCCGGAACCGGAAGGCGGGGAGTGGACCACGCACAACGGCGACACGGGCCCCTTCATGAACGCCAGGTCCGCGGCGCCCTTCAAGGCAGTTCGCAAGGAGAAGTGGAGCCGGCGTCTGCCGAAGGTCGACCTGGCAAGGAGGCGGCTGGCCCCAATAAGATTGAGTTATCGAGTCGGCGGCATCCGCAGAAGTCGCCGAATCCTGCACGCTGGCCACGTGCCCCCCGGAATAACGCTGCAGACCTTTACAGGCGGATCTATCACTTCGGAACCCAATAAGAGCCAAGTGCGCCACGCGAAGCGCTGGCCACCAGCGTGGACGCCGATGGGGTTGTTTGCCACCGCGGCACTTTTCAGATCGGCCCAAAATGCCGGCCAGACCACATTCCCCCTCTTGGCGAAGAATCAGCTCGGCGTCGGCGCGGGCACTATTGGGACGCTGGGCACGGCCACCGGTGCGATCATGGTCCTGGCGGCATGGGTGCTGGCCACAAAGTTTGCATCGCGTACGGCGGTGGCCGTGGTTGCGGTCGGGGCTGCACTGCTCGCGATCGGCCTGCTCTTCGCCGGATCCGCCACGTCGATCACACAGTTAACCGCCGGTCTTGTGATCTTCGGCGTTGCCGGGGGCATAACTCCTCCAAGCTTGGCGACAGCCATCGGGGCCGCGTCGCCGTCTCAACGGGAGAAGCAGCTGGCCCGATACGCGACGGTGCTCAGTGCCAGCCTCGCCGGAGGACCATTGCTGGAGGCGGGAATCCTCTACCTCTTCCATCAGGACGTCCGTGTGGCGTTCGTCTTTTTCGCTCCCTTCCCGCTGCTTGCCGTCGCTTTGGGCCTCAGGGGCGCGTGGCGGCGGGGTATGCAGGGACGACAGCTCTCGCACGAGCCACAGCCCGCGCCGGCGCCCGAGGTCGAGGGCGTCAACGAGCACATTTCAACCGCGGCACCAGACCCACGTGAGGTCGGCGTAACCTCGGATCCCGACGCCAGGCGGCCTGGCCGGGCGGTCCTGCTCGGTACTCCCGGCGGAAGGATAGCGCTCATCATGCAACTGCTATACAGCGTGCCTTTCGCCGCAGTGACGGTCTTCGGCGCGCTGCTGGCCCACACGGAGTTCGGTCTAAGCGCGGCCCACAGCCAGTTGGGATTCACCACCTTCTTCGTGACCTCGCTCGTCAGCAGAGTCGTGGTGGCCAGGCGATCTCCGATCAGGGCCAAGTTCGCGGTCTTCGCCGTCTGCATCATCTTGACCATCGCGGGATTGGCGCTCATCGTCCTTGGCGGACCGCCCGCGGTCTTCTTTCTGGCAATGGCGTTGCTTGGCATCCCTCATGGAGTCATCTTCCCGCTCGCGCTTTCGCTGGTCGCCTCCTCCGCCCACGACGCGCATCTCGCCGCCGCCAACGCGGGGCTCTTCGCAACCGTCGGCCTCGTCTCGGCGATCACGCCCGTGCTTCTGGGCGCGATAGTCGCCGCTTCGGGGTATCAGCTGATGACCGCGGCGGTGCTTGCCCCGGTCGTGCTCTTTTCGGCCCTGTTCCTGACCCAGTGGTCCAGGATTCCTCGCTACCAAGGCTGAAGGCCGGCGCAGGCAACGAGACCGCCCGGACGGCCGTCCGGGTTGACCATCCGCTCATTCGGCAGTCGGCTCCACGTAGAGGCTCGATCCTTTGTCACGGAATTCCTCGGCCTTCTCGCGCATGCCCACGGCCACCGCGCTGGATACGGGAATCCCTCGCGCGGATGCGTATTCCCTCACGTCCTGGCTGATCCTCATTGCGCAGAACTTCGGGCCGCACATGGAACAGAAGTGCGCGGTCTTGGCCGGAGTGGCGGGCAGCGTCTCGTCGTGGAAGGCCTGTGCAGTCTCGGGGTCGATGCCCAGGTTGAACTGGTCCTCCCAGCGGAACTCGAAACGCGCCCTGGAGAGCGCATCGTCCCACTCCCGTGCCCGAGGGTGCCCCTTTGCCAAATCCGCCGCGTGCGCCGCGATCCTGTAGGCGATCATGCCTTCTTTGACGTCCTCCCGCCCCGGCAGGCCGAGATGCTCCTTTGGGGTGACGTAGCAGAGCATGGCAGTGCCGTGCATACCTATTACCGCCGCCCCGATCGCCGAGGTGATGTGGTCATAGCCCGGCGCAACGTCGATGGTCAGGGGCCCAAGCGTGTAGAAAGGTGCCTCGTGGCACAGATCCTGTTGCAGCGCCACGTTCTCGGCAATCTTGTGGAGCGGGACGTGCCCGGGTCCTTCGATCATCACCTGCACCTCGTGGCGCCAGGCAGCTTCGGTGAGCTCCCCGAGCGTTCTCAGCTCTGAGAACTGAGCCTCGTCGTTGGCATCCGCTACCGATCCCGGACGCAGGCCATCCCCGAGCGACAGCGAGACGTCGTAAGCGGCGGCTATCTCGCAGAGTTCGTCGAAATTTTCGTAGAGGAAGTTCTCGCGATGGTGGGCAAGGCACCACGCGGCCATTATCGAGCCGCCGCGGCTGACGATTCCCGTCAAACGTTGAGCGGCAAGGGGGATGTGACGCAGCAGTACCCCGGCGTGCACGGTTGCATAGTCCACCCCTTGCTCCGCCTGCTCGATCAAAGTGTCGCGGTAGAGATCCCAGGAGAGCTCCTCGGGCCGCCCGTTGACCTTCTCGAGCGCCTGGTAGAGGGGAACGGTCCCGATCGGGACGGGGGAGTTGCGGATTATCCACTCCCTGGTGGTGTGGATATCGGGTCCCGTGGAGAGATCCATCACGGTGTCGGCTCCCCAGCGGGTGGCCCAGGTGAGCTTGTCAACCTCCTCCACTACGGAGGAGGTGACAGATGAGTTGCCGATGTTGGCGTTCACCTTGACCAGGAAGCGCTTGCCGATGATCATCGGCTCCGACTCGGGGTGGTTGACATTGGCCGGCAGGATCGCCCTACCGGCGGCGAGCTCTTCGCGGACGACCTCGGGATCGAGGCCTTCACGAAGGGCGGCGAAGCGCATCTCCTCGGTGATCACTCCCGATCGTGCGTAGTGGCGCTGGGTTATCACCCCATTTGCGGAGCCGGAGCGTCTCGCGCGCAACGGCAATCCCTTGCGGGTGCTCCACTCGGCTTCCCTCTGGGATTGGCCCGGGTCTCGGGACGACGCCCCTCTGCCGTCGTCCCGCGCGACGACAGGCCGGCCCTGGTACTCCTCCACGTCTCCGCGGCCGAGGATCCACGGCCGGCGGAGATGGGGAAGCCCCTGTTCAGGTTGGCTCCCTGGACCGGAGGTGTCGTAAAGGCGATGGGGCGGGTTCGGAACCGGCCCGGAGCCGGAGGGCGAATCCCCGAGCACAACCTCCGTGAAGGGGACGCGCAGATCGGGGCGCTCGCTGTCGCTCAGGTATACCTTGCGCCGTTTGGCCGCGCCTCCGGAAAACGGAATAGGCCTGGTCATGGTGTCTCCTCCCTCCGCCGGCATTACCCGGATCAGGTTCCTCGGTCGGCGCCCGTCAGGCGCCCTCTCAGCCCGGTACGTCCGAGCTCCCGCATCAATTTGTGGCCGCGGGTCTCCCCGCGGTTCCGGCGCTTTTCGCACCGGTCCCTCAGGCTACCGTCCGCATGACGCCTGGCGCAAGGCGCGAGCGCGGAAGTTCACCTTCGCCGTATCAGGTGCGGTGTGCCATTCTTGAGCGGGCTTACCGCGCGGGCACCGGAAGCCGGCTTCGCCCTCCGGCAGTGCCAAGATGGGAAGGGCGCCGTACATGACATCTCGCGGCAGGGGGTCGAAGCGCCAGGAAAGGGGGAGTCGGGAATGCCGAGCGAGCGGAGCAAGGTCGATCCTGCGGATGCTCACGACTGGATCCGTATCCACGGCGCGCGCGAACACAACCTGAAGAACGTGAGCGTGGAGATTCCGAAACGGCGGATGACCGCCTTCACCGGGGTCTCCGGCTCGGGCAAGAGCTCGCTCGTCTTCAACACCATCGCCGCGGAGTCACAGCGCCTGATCAACGAGACCTACAGCGCCTTCGTCCAAGGTTTCATGCCCAACCTCTCTCGCCCGGACGTGGACGTGCTCGAGGGCCTGACCACCGCCATCATCGTCGATCAGCAGCGCATCGGTGCGGACGCCCGCTCGACGGTCGGCACCGTGACCGACGCCAATGCGATGCTCAGGATCCTCTTCAGCAGGCTCGGCCAGCCACATATCGGCTCGCCCAACGCCTTCTCCTTCAACGTGCCCTCGGTGCGGGCCAGCGGCGCGATCACCGTCGAGCGGGGAGCGCGCAAAGCGGTCAGGGCCACCTTCACGCGCCTGGGGGGAATGTGCCCCCGCTGCGAAGGGATGGGCAGCGTCACCGAGCTGGACCTGGCCCAGCTGATCGACTACTCCAAGTCCCTCTCCGAGGGGGCGATCACCGTCCCCGGATACCAGGCGGGCGGCTGGAACCATCGCCTGTACAGCGCTTCGGGATTCGTCGACCCCGACAAGCCGGTCGGCCAATACACCGAGCGTGAGCTCGACGACCTCCTCTACCACGAACCCAAGCGGATGAAGATCGCCGGCATCAACATGACTTACGAGGGCCTCGTCCCGAGGATCAAGGGCTCCTACCTCGCCAAGGACGTCGAGGCGATGCAGCCCCATATCCGGGCCTTCGTCGACAGGGCGGTCACCTTCTCGATCTGCCCCGAGTGCAACGGGACACGCCTGGGCGAGGCGGCCCGGTCATCCCGCATCCGGGGAGCGAACATCGCCGATGCATGTGCGATGCAGATCAGCGACCTGGCGACATGGATCCGCGAGGTCA
Source organism: Actinomycetes bacterium (assembly GCA_021818355.1). GTDB lineage: Bacteria > Actinomycetota > Acidimicrobiia > Acidimicrobiales > Acidimicrobiaceae > Acidithrix. The sequence goes on from JAKAEN010000081.1 coordinate 8,832, forward strand.
CCGATCTCGCGGTGGCCCCGTTGGTGGAGAAGCTCGGCCAGACACTCGACGCCTTCGTGGAGATCGGCCTCGGCTACCTCGCCTTGGAGCGGCCCTCGGGCACGCTCTCCGGAGGCGAGGCGCAGCGAGTGAAGATGCTGAGCCATCTCGGATCCGCGCTGACGGACGTGACCTACGTCTTCGACGAGCCCACCACCGGACTGCATCCCCACGACATCCAACGCATGAACCGTCTCCTGCTCCGCTTGCGCGACAAGGGCAACACCGTGCTGGTCGTGGAGCACGAGCCCGAGACGATAGCCATCTCCGATCACGTGGTGGATCTCGGTCCGGGCGCAGGAGCCCAAGGCGGAACGGTCTGCTACGAAGGATCCATCGCCGGCCTGCGGGAAAGCGGGACGGTGACCGGCCGGCATCTGGGGGACCGGGTGGGCCTGAAGCCCGCGGTACGCAAGCGCACGGGCGCCTTGCCCATCCGCGGCGCCAACCTCCACAACTTGCGCGACCTGGATGTCGACATACCTCTTGGAGTCCTCGTCGCGGTAACCGGCGTCTCCGGCTCCGGCAAGAGCTCGCTCATACACGGCTCGATTCCACCCGGCGCCGAGGTGGTATCGATCGACCAGTCGCCCATCCGCGGCTCCCGAAGGAGCAGCCCGGCAACCTACACCGGCCTGCTGGATCCGATACGCAAGGCGTTTGCCAAGGAGAACGGCGTTAGCGCAGCGCTCTTCAGCGCCAACTCCGAGGGGGCCTGCCCGGCCTGCAACGGAACCGGGGTGATCTACACCGACCTCGGGATCATGGCCGGGGTCTCGACGACGTGCCTCGAATGCGAGGGCAGACGTTTCCAGGCCCCGGTGCTGGAGTACCGCCTCGGCGGGCGCGACATCGCCGATGTTCTGTCGATGTCGGTTCTCCAGGCGCAGGAGTTCTTCGGCTCTCAGCAGGCACGGGTTCCCGCAGCCCTAACCATTCTGGGGAGGCTTCTAGACGTCGGCCTCGGCTACCTGGGAATCGGGCAGCCGCTGACCACGCTCTCCGGGGGAGAGCTGCAACGCCTCAAACTCGCCAGCCACCTGGGAGAAAAAGGGGGGATCTACGTCCTCGACGAACCGACCGCCGGCCTTCACCTCGCGGACGTGGAGATGCTCCTCGGGCTCCTCGATCGCCTGGTCGACGCAGGCAAATCCGTGATCGTGATCGAGCATCACCAGGCGGTGATGGCCCACGCCGACTGGCTGATCGACCTTGGGCCGGGGGCGGGCCACGAAGGTGGCCGGATCGTCTTCGAGGGAACGCCGGCAGATCTCGTTCGCGCACGCTCGACTCTTACGGGTGAGCACCTTGCCGCCTACGTCGGCTCATAGGCGAATGCGGGCCGCGGCGCCACACCGGACCCCGGCGGGATGCGTCCGTGCCGGGGTCCGGACCTAGGGTTTTCATCCCATGAGCGCAGCCGCCGTCCTCCGAATCTGTCCGAGGTGGCCGCGCTCATGGCGCGCCAACCTTGATGCGTATGCGCCCGCTGTCACCTCGAGAGGCGCTCCCGCACCGGTGACGACGGCGTGGCGCGCCCAAGCCAAATCCGCCGGAGCCGGCGACCCCGCCTGAAGCGCCGCCCGCTCTTTGGCCAAGGCGTGATACGAGACCTCGAACTCCTGTGACATCCAGGAATTCCTCTCGGCCCAGCTTCGTGGATTGGCCGTCTTGAAGGCGGGTGATTCCTCGTTGATTATGCGCGTGATCGCCTGGCCCCAGACCTCGCCCCAGGCGCGCAGGTGCGCAAGGATCTGAGCGATCGAAGAGCCTCCGCCCGGAGACGAGGCGTTCAACAGGGGGCGGGCAAGTCCCGCACCACCTCGTAAATCAATGCGGGCGCCGTCTCGAGAATGTGAAGCGAATCGCGCACCTCGAGCATGCCCGCGGCCATGCGGCGATGGTCACATCGACCCCCGCCGCCCCCGGGCGCGGACCCCGGGA
>JAKAEN010000082.1 GCA_021818355.1 Actinomycetes bacterium
CGCCAACGGCCGCTCCTCCACCGCACTCGAGGTTCAAGGGATGTATCTCGAGGCGGCCAAGGAGTACGCCGCCGCGGGGGGCCTCGCCTCCATCGGCGACGAGGCCGAGGGCAAGGAGATACTGAGACTCTGGGAGGAGGTGCTCTCCGACCTGGAGGTCGACCCCATGCGCCTCGCGGACAAGCTCGACTGGGTGGCAAAGTACCGACTGGTGACAGGGTACATGGAGCGCCACGACATCGCCTGGGACGACCCGCGCCTGGCGGCGATCGATTTGCAGTTCCACGACATACGCAAGGGCAAGTCGCTGTTCTATAGATTGGGACAGGAAAGACTGTTGGCCGACGACGAGATAGAAATCGCGGTCACCGAACCGCCGCGGCGGACGAGGGCCTACTTCCGGGGCAAGTGCCTGGCGAAGTATGCCGCCAACGTGGCTGCGGCGAACTGGGACTCGATGATTTTCGATTTGGGTGAGGACCCGTTGCGCCGGGTTCCGATGATGGATCCGCTCAGGGGGACGGCGGATCACGTCGATGAACTGATCAATGGCTGTGACACGGCCGCTGAGCTTCTGCGGGCGCTCGGGTCCTAGAATGGAGACTGCTATGGCAGAGCGTGAGATGGTCCGCAAGACGACTTCGAGCCGCTCCACCGAAACGGTGGAGGAGGAGTCCAAGAGCGCTTCGACGGAGAAGTCGGAGAAGCTCAAGGCCGAACTCGACGACCTCCTCGACGAGATCGACGAGGTCCTGGAAGACAACGCAGAGGAGTTCGTGCGCAACTACGTCCAGAAGGGCGGGCAGTAGCTCCTCGGTTAACGCTCCGGCCCGGGGCCCCTGGCCGGGAGCGCAAGAGTGTGCGGCCAAGGCTGCTTTCGCGGCGCCGCCCCGGTGGGGCGGCGTTCGCATTGCCAGGTGCTCAAGGCCTATCTAAGCTGCAATGTGACGGAACCAAGGGCGGCGCCGCTCGCAGGCGTTGCCAGGAGAGCTGAAAGTGAACCTGCCAATCTTCAACCCGGTGGAAGATCCGGGGCCAAGTTTCTTCGGGACCCTGGAGCGGCTCGGCATGTCGCCGTTTTCCCGCCTCGAGTCGTCGCTGTCCGAGCCGATTTCCGTTCCTCACGGCACCACGATTCTCGCGTTCAAGTACGCGGACGGAGTGGTGATGGCCGGCGACCGCCGAGCCACCGAGGGGAACTTCATAGCCCATAGGCGCATCGAGAAGGTCTTTGCCGCCGATCGCTACTCGGGAGTGGCCATTGCCGGTGCGGCCGGTCCCGCCGTCGAGATGGTGCGCCTGTTCCAGACACAGCTCGAGCACTACGAGAAGGTCGAGGGCGTAGTCCTCTCCCTGGAGGGCAAGGCCAACCAGCTCGGCCAGATGATCCGGGCGAACCTGCCCATGGCGATGCAGGGGCTGGCCGTGGTCCCACTCTTCGCCGGTTGGGACCAGATCCGCTCCAGCGGAAGGATCTTCGCCTACGACGTGACCGGAGGCAAGTACGAGGAGGTGGCCTTCCAGACCACCGGCTCGGGTGGACGGGACGCCAAGGGCACCGTCAAAGCCGGACTCAAGGGTGCGCCCCTGGAGCGCCGGCAAGCATTGGAGCTTGCCGTGTCGGCGCTTGTGGAGGCCTCAGAAGAGGACTCGGCCACCGGTGGGCCCGACCTTCACCGGGGAATCTTCCCCGTGGTGGCCACCATCACCGAAGCCGGCTTTGCCCTCGCGCCGGACGAGGAGCTCGAGGAGATAGCCCGCAACGTGCTTGAGGCCAGGAAAGGGATCGGAGGAGGTCAATAATGTCGATGCCTTTCTATGTCGCGCCTGAGCAGGTGATGAAGGATCGGGCGGACTACGCGCGCAAGGGGATCGCCCGGGGCCGCAGCCTCATCGGCTGCATCTACTCAGACGGGATCCTGCTCTGTGCGGAGAATCCCTCGAAGTCGCTCCACAAGATTTCCGAGATCTACGACCGGATCGCCTTTGCCGGGGTGGGCAAGTACAACGAGTTCGACCAGCTGCGCGTGGCCGGGGTAAGGCATGCCGACACCAAGGGGTATGCGTACTCCCGCGACGACGTGGACGCGCGGTCACTCGCCAACGTCTACGCCTCCTATCTGGGCCAGGTCTTCACCCATGAGATGAAGCCGCTCGAGGTGGAGATCCTCGTTGCCGAGCTCGGCCGCAACCACCATGGCCACAGCCAGCTCTTTCACATCCTCTACGACGGGACCGTGATGGACGAGAGCCGATACACGGTCCTGGGCGGCGACTCCGAGGCGATATCACGGCGGTTCGGCGACGCCTATTCCGAAGAGATGTCGCTCTCCGCCGCCCTCAAAGCGGCGGTTTCGGCCCTGGCCGGGCCGGATCGATCGATCTCTGTAAGCGACGTCGAGGCCGCGGTGCTGGAGGATTCCAACGGGCGGCGGACTTTCAGGCGCCTCGGTGCTTCGGAGCTGACCGAGCTGCTGGCCGGATAGGCCTGCAGCCGCCAGCCGTCTCCTGTCAGCTAGATTGCGGCTAAGAGAGCGTCTAAGGCGGCAAAGTGGAACTTCAGCGGAGAATATTCGGGCTGGAGAACGAGTACGGCGTGACATGCACCTTGCGTGGTCAGCGTCGGCTCAGCCCCGATGAGGTGGCGCGCTACCTGTTTCGGCGGGTCGTCTCCTGGGGCCGGTCCTCAAACGTCTTCCTCGAGAACGGGGCGCGGCTCTACTTGGACGTCGGCTCGCACCCCGAGTACGCCACCCCCGAGTGCGATTCCCTCGCCGACCTCGTTGCGCATGACAAGGCCGGCGAGCGGATCCTGGAGGGGCTGGTCTTCTCCGCAGAGGCCCGCATGCGCGAAGAGGGCATTCGCGGTGTCGTCTATCTCTTCAAGAACAACACGGATTCGGCGGGCAACTCCTATGGCTGCCACGAGAATTACCTGACCACAAGGGCTGACGACTTCGCCCGCTACACCGAGGTCCTCATCCCCTTCCTGGTCTCCCGGCAGATCTTCACCGGAGCCGGCAAGGTCCTTCAGACCGCCAGGGGGCCGGTCTTCTCCATCTCCCAGCGCGCCGAGCACATCTGGGAGGGTGTCTCCTCGGCGACGACGCGAAGCCGCCCGATCATCAACTCGAGGGACGAGCCCCACGCCGACGCCGAACTCTACCGTCGCCTGCACGTAATCGTGGGTGACTCGAACATGAGTGAATACACGACCTTCCTCAAGGTCGGCACCACCGCGATCATGTTGAGGATGCTCGAAGATCCCTCCGTGGTTTTGAGGGACTTCAGCATCGAGAACCCCATCAGGGCCATCCGTGAGATCTCGCACGATCTGACCTGCGCGCGCAGGGTACGCTTGGCGAACGGGCGGGAGCTGTCCGCGCTCGACATCCAAACCGAATACTGCGACCGTGCCCACAAGTACCGTGAGCAACAGGGGCTTCCCCCCGAGGAGAGCCGTGCGCTCGACATGTGGACCTACGTCTTGGACCACCTGCGGAGGGACCCCTTCAGCCTGGATCGAGAGGTCGATTGGGTCATCAAGCATCGCCTGATCGAGTCCTACATGGCCAAGAACCAGGTGACCCTGGGCCATCCCCAAATTGCGCTGATCGACCTCCAGTACCATGACGTCTCCCGCGAGCGCGGAATCTTCTATCGCATGCAGAAGCGCAACCTGGTGGAGAGGATCGTCGACGACGGCGCCATCGACAAGGCGGTGGAGGTCCCGCCGCAGACCACGCGCGCCAGGCTCCGAGGCGAGTTCATCAAGCGGGCCAAGGAGAAGCGCCGGGACTTCACGGTCGACTGGGTGCACCTCAAGCTGAATGACCAGGCGCAGCGTACCGTCCTGCTGAAGGACCCTTTCCGCTCGGAGGACGACCGGGTGGATAAGCTGATAGAGAGCCTGTAGGCGGGCGCTCCAGCCGCCTCCGGCCGGACGCGTGGAGGCGCGGAGGGAGTCACCGCTTGACCATCGAGGAGACTGCGCAGGATTCCGGGTCCGTGACGGCGCGCAAGCGTGGACTTCGGCGCATCGTCGGACCGAACCTCGTTGCCGTGGTCGTCTCGGTCGCCATCGCCATACTGATCAGGCTCTTCGTATTCCAGTCCTTCTTCATCCCTTCGGGATCAATGATCCCAACGCTGCAGATCGGTGACCGGATCGTCGTCTCCAAGATCTCCTTCCCCATCCAGGGAGTGCAGCGCGGAGACATCGTCGTGTTCCGCCGGCCGGCCGCAGACAAAGTGGATCCCAACATCGAGGACCTGGTGAAGCGGGTGATCGGGCTCCCCGGGGAGACCATCTGGTCCAGCAAGGGGCACGTTTACATCAACGGGAAGATGCTCTCGGAGCCCTACCTCCCTCCTGGCGACCTCACCTACCACATCAAGCGCCAGACGATTCCCAAGGGTGACTACTTCCTGATGGGTGACAACCGCGGTGATTCCTACGATTCCCGCTTCTTCGGCCCTGTTCCTGGCAGTCTGTTCATCGGCAAGGTAGTACTGCGCTTCTATCCATTCAGCCGCTTCGCGGTCCTTTAGCCCGCCACACCGTCCTCAAGTCGCTCACTAAGAGTGTCGATGAGTTAATGACGGCAAGTGGCTGCCTGCACCGCCTCTTGGGATGCAGGGCATGGAAAGGACTCCTGATGCCGCTGATCAAGGCGAGCTGCCCGACCTGTGGGGATGTCGAGCTGACTCTGGAAGAGATTCGGGTGCTCGTCTGCTCGAGCGATGGGCAGGCCTCCTATAACTTTCGCTGCCCGGGCTGCGCTGTCCGGGTCTCCAAGCCGGCCGAGAAGGCGGTGGTGGACATCCTGGTGTCGGCGGGGGTCGCCCTCAGCTTCTGGCGAATGCCTGCGGAACTCGAGGAAGTGCACGCCGGCGAGCCGATCTCCTACGACGAGCTGATGCAGTTCCACTACGAATTGGCCGACGGCTCGTTCTTCGAAAGGCTCAGCGAGTCTGCGCGCAAGCGCGAAGAGTAGCGCCTCGGCACCTCAGCGGTATGTGAGCAGTTCCGCCGCTCCGCCCCGCAAGTGAGCGTGGTCGTTGTAGCTGAGCAGATTTACGCCTCTCGAGCCCGCCACCAGAACCGTGATCGAAGCATTGACGGCCATCCGGTTGAGGGCGACGAACGAGTGCGGCGTCGCTGCCAGCGCGCGCATGCACAGTGCGGCGATCACGCCACCCGATGTCACAATCACCAAGTCCTGGCCGCCGTCGGCACGACCGAGCGCGTCATCGAGCGCCTTGGCCGCACCCGCGACGAAGGACTCCCATTCGTCACCTTGGCTGGAGATCCATGCGGCAAGGGCGCGGTCGAGAGCAGCCTGGACCATGCGGTTGTCCGCCTGCTCGAGTGCGTCGGACTCCGAGTGGGCCAACAGTATTGCGTGGTGGTCGAATTCGTTGAAACCGGGCTCCGCCGGAGTGCTGAGCGGGATTCCTGTCGACAAAGAGATCACCCGGGCGGTGTCCATCTGGCGCCTTAGGGCGCCGCTCATCAATATGGGCCTTCGCAGTCCGCGCCGCCCCAACTCCGCGGCCGCCGTCTCTGCTTGCCGCTTCCCGAGGTCGGTGATCCCGGGGTCGCCGGCTGCCAGTGCATCGGTCTGTCCGTGACGTACCAGATAGACGGTCGGCATACCTTCTCCATGCTCGGCAGCATTCCCGGACCCAGGCTAGCCGGGTCTTCAACGCTGCCACCTGCCCCTTTGCGCCCCAGTCGCGGCGGGTTCTGCGGCGAGGCCCAAGGCGAATTATCGTGGAGGGTATGTTCAACCTCGACCCCACCAAGTTCCTGATTGTGGTGGCGGTGGCCCTCGTCGTACTGGGCCCGGACAAGGTTCCCGCCGCCGCGAGGAGCATCGGAAGGTATTGGAACGAATTCCAGAGGATCCGTGGCCGCCTCCAAGCAGAGATGAACGGCGCTCTCAGCACCATCTCCGACGCCGTCGGGCCGATCGGCGACGTCATCAACATGGGCGTGGCCCAGGTCAGAGGCCCGATCGGCGTTGTCGGCTCCATGCTGGCGGGCTCCCCTCAGAACCCGCTTGGAGCTCAGGCCGCAGCGGCTCCCCCGTCCGAGGCCGGCCATGCGGCCGCCCCGGCGCCGGCGGCGCCAAGCGGATCCTGGGAGGCCGGCGGTGCCTGGTCGACCGTGGATGGGGTTGTCCATCCGCCCGTGGATTCGGATCCGTATCTCAATTGACCCCTGAGCCAGACGAGGACCGGTCGGCGTGAAGTTGCCCAGGTCGCAACGCAAGGAAGCGAGTGCCGCCACCAGCGGCAACATGACCCTGCTCGAGCACTTGGCCGAGCTTCGTGGCAGGATCGTGAAGGCAGCGGTCGCCGTCACGATCGGCGCCATCGCCGCGTACTTCTTCTACGGCCACATCCTCAATTTTTTCACCGCGCCCTATTGCCAGGTCTCTGGCAAGTCCGACTGCGCCCTTTACGTCACCGGTCCCCTCGAAGGATTCGCGCTGAGAATCAAGATCGCCGGATATGGCGGGGCGCTGCTGGCCTCACCGGTAATCCTCTATCAGCTGTGGCGCTTCGTCACCCCCGGCCTCAACCCTCGCGAGAAGAGATACGCGATCCCCTTCGTGCTCTCGTCCTTGATCCTGTTCCTGGGCGGGGCGCTGGTGGCGTACATCACCTTCCCGCATGCCCTTCACTTCCTGCAGTCGGCCGGGGGAAGCCAGCTGCACGACATCTACACGCCCAACAGCTACTTGAACCTGATCTTCCTCTTGATGATCGCATTCGGGGTATCGTTCGAGTTCCCGGTGCTGCTCGTGGCGCTGGAGATAGCGGGCGTGGTGACCCCGAAGAAGCTCTCCTCGTTCAGGCGCTGGGCGATCGTCATCATCTTCACCGTGGTCGCGGTGTTCATACCGAGCTCCGACCCCTTCTCCATGTTCGCCATGGCTGTTCCCCTGGTCGTCTTCTATGAGGCTTCGATACTGATCGGACGGGTCGTCACGAGGCGGCGTGCGCGGGCGGAAGCCGCGGCCCAATAACCCGCGCCCAGCATTTACCTCGATGGGCGGGGCCAGGTAGGATGGATGGCGGAAACCCAACCCGTGTCTGACACAGAGCTGAAAGAGATAGGCCACGCGTCGTTCATCGAGCGGATCGGCCTCTCGCCCGACCCATTCCAGCTGAAAGCCTTCGCAGCGATCGACATGGATCGCTCGGTGCTGGTGGCGGCGCCGACAGGAAGCGGGAAGACCCTGGTTGCCCAGTACGCGGTGGACCGCTCCCTCTCGCTGGGTTGGCGCTCCTTCTACACCACGCCGCTGAAAGCCCTTTCCAACCAGAAGTTCCAGGAGTTCACGGAGCTCTATGGCGAGCGGCGCGTCGGCTTGCTCACCGGGGACAACGTGATAAACCCGGATGCGGACGTGGTGGTTATGACCACCGAAGTGCTCCGCAACATGCTCTACGAAGGTGCCTCGGACCTGTCCCGCCTTGGGTACGTGATCATGGACGAGGTCCACTACCTGCAAAACCCCTACAGGGGAGCGGTCTGGGAAGAGGTGATCATCCACTTGCCCGAGACAGTCTCACTTGTGTGCCTGTCAGCGACCGTCTCCAACTCGGACGAGTTCGGGGACTGGATCCGCACCGTCCGCGGCCCGACCGACGTGATCGTCGAGACCGAGCGCCCGGTGGAGCTTGTCCACCTCTACGGCGTGGCCGATGGCCGCGGCCGCGATCTGCGGGTCTTCGAGGCGATAGTCGACGAGCGGCCCAATCCGGATTGCGCGCGCTATGACGATCCCCGCGCGACCGGAGCGTTCGTGCACAAGCGGGCCGCAGCCAGGGCCGCGACCCCGCGCCGTCTCGACGTCCTCGACTATCTCCGTGACGGCTCGATGCTGCCCGCTGTCTTCTTCATCTTCTCTCGCCAGGGCTGCGACCTCGCCGTGGAGCACATGGTGCGTTCAGGCGTGCGCCTCACCAGTTCCCATGAACGCGCGGAAATCCGCGCCATAGTGGACGAGACTATAACCAGCCTTTCCACGCGCGACTTGGACGCGCTGGGATTCTCCTCGTTCATGGCCGGCCTCGAGGCCGGTGTGGCAGCGCATCACGCGGGTATGGTGCCTCCGCTCAAAGAGGCCGTGGAGAAGTGCTTTGCGCGAGCGCTGGTAAAGGTGGTCTTCGCCACCGAGACTCTCTCGCTGGGGATCAACATGCCCGCCCGCACCGTGGTGATCGAGAAGCTGACGAAGTTCAACGGCGAGTCGCACGAGATGCTCACGCCGGGGGAGTACACCCAGCTCGCCGGGCGAGCGGGCCGGCGAGGCATCGACGACATCGGTTACAGCCTCGCCCTATGGTCCCCCTTCGTCCCCTTCGAGCAGGTGGCCCATCTGATGGCCACTCGTTCCTATCCACTCACCTCGTCCTTCCGGCCCACCTACAACATGGCCGCCAACCTGGTGAAGAGCTTCGATCCAGAAATCGCCCGGAATCTCCTCAACCTCTCCTTCGCCCAGTTCCGTTCCGACGCCGAGGTGGTGCATCTGGAGGCACGCCTGGCCAAACTGCGGAGCGAGGAGGAGGCACTGCTGGACCAGGCACACTGCGAGTTCGGCGATGTCGGAGCCTTGTGGTCCCTCACCAAGCGCGACGGGGAGAGGTCCGCCCCGCTGGCCACCGCCCCCAGCGAGCGCAATATTCGCCTGCACGCCGCCCGCCTGCGCCCGGGTGACGTCCTTTGCGTGCCCGCGGCCAACGACAGCGGCATCCCCACCCGCGTGGTGGTGGTGGCCACCTCGCGCAAGAAGGGTGGGCGGATAGTCGTCTGGGTCGTTACCGCAGCGGGCGAAAAGCTTGCCATGCGCGGCAATCAAATCGACTTCATCCCCAAACCCGCGGCGCGGCTCGACGTGGGCGTCGAGTACAACCCACGCGACCCTTCGTACTTGAGCGCCATGGCCGAGGCACTTCGGGAGATCCGCATCGCCAACTGCTCCACGGAGGAGCCGCGCTTCAGTCGCCAGGCGGGGACGGCGCCCCGCCCTGCCGTCTCCAAGGCGGAGGTCGCCGAGTTGCGCGAGAAGTTGAGGCAATGCCCCGATTTCAACCGTCACCTCAACGCCGTCAAGCGCCTGGAGCGGATCGCTGAATCCAGCACCAAGATCAAGGAATCCGTGAAGCGCCAGACGGAGTCCCTGGCACGGCAGTTCGACCGGGTGCTGGCGGTGCTGTCGGAGTTCGGCTTCGTCGACGGCTGGGAGCTGACGCCTTCCGGAGAGCGTCTTGCGGGCCTTTTCCACGAGTCGGACCTGCTGGTGGGCTTGGCCCTCGAGCGCGGCGTCTTCGACGGCCTCGAGCCGGAGGAGCTGGCTTCACTGATCTCCGCGTTCGTCTACGAGCCGCGCAACTCCGCGCCCGGCTCGGACCACTTTCCGTCGCTGCGGCTGGAGGAGCGCTTTCGCGAGATCGCGGCGCTCCGGATCGAACTGGTCAAGGCCGAGGGGAGGCTGCGGATTCCGGCCACCAAGCCGGTCGAGTCCGGCTTCATGGTCTATGCCAGCGCCTGGGGCCGGGGAAGGGACCTGGAGGCGGTCCTGGGAGACCGGGGCATGCCGGGCGGGGACTTCGTTCGCAACGTGAAGCAGATAATCGACCTGGCTCGCCAGCTTGGCAACGTGGTGTCCGACCCGGATATGGCCAGAAGATTCCACGCGGTCGACAAGCTGTTGTGCCGTGGTGTCGTCGAGGCCTCCATCCGCGTGAATCGCTGAAAGGGCTTCGGTCTCCGAAAGGCCCGTCCCAGAGCCACCGGCATCGGCAAGCCTTGTAGTTTGTTTGCCAATGAGCCCTGAATTCACGGCCGAGGAGCGCGAGGTCCTCTCGCGGCACTTTTCAAACCTCGACAGCCACGTATACACCTTGACCGACCTACCGGACGTGACCAAGGCGGCACTCTTCGCCCGGTATTCACGCTCCCCGAAGTCGTTGCGGCGCCTGTTTCTCGACGAGTTCCTCTCAGGCGGGGAAGGCGTGCCGCGAGCGAGTGCCGGCGAGGGCGTGGCCCGTTCCGAAGCCCTCTTTTCCAGAGTGCTCGCCGACTACGGTGACGACTCGGTTGCCCAGCTCGCGGGCGTTCATGTCGCGCTGGAGGGGATATCCAATCTGGCCACCAAGGTGGTCGAGAGGCCGAGGCTCGCTGCCTACCTGGAGCAGTCAACCCGCTACATTCCTTACGACTTCCGGGATGCGCTGGGCCGCTATCGCTACGTCCGGCCCCCCGAGTTGCAGGGGAGCGACCTCGCCCGTTTCGAGAGCGAGATGGACGGTCTCTTCGACGCCTACTCCCGCCTGACGGCACGGGTGACCGACCGCCTTTTCGCCGCCTCCGGCGGAGTCGACGCGTTGCCCTCGGCCATGCGCGCCACTCTCCGGGCCCTCGCGCTCGACGCCACCCGCGGAATGCTTCCCGCGGCGACAGCTTCCAACGTGGGCGTATACGCATCGGCACAGGCCCTGGAGCAGCTGGTGCTGCACCTGGCCGCACACCCTCTGGCCGAGATGCGCGCGCTGGGGGGTGAACTCCAGCGCGAGTTGGAACGGGAGATTCCCTCCATGGTCACGCGGCTCTCGCGTCCGGAACGCCGGGAACCTTGGGTCGAGTACCTGCGCCGGACCAGGCACGGGCTGGCCGGCCTTGCCGGGCGGATCGAGGCGGCGCATCCCGATGCGATGCCGGTGAGCGTGGAGCGCCTCGCGGGGCCGCTGGGCTCCTCGG